>NZ_FNQE01000044.1 GCF_900107485.1 Proteiniborus ethanoligenes | reverse complement strand
ATTCTATTACTAATTTAAATACTTTAGGTCATATTACACTTTTATCCTTGGCCCTTGCGGCTATTGCTGATAATCAAAAGGATAAAATTAGGTCCTTAACTAAGTTTAAAAAAGCTTCATAGTAATTTCAGAGCTTACTCTTTTGGTTTTTAGAATTCAGAAATACCAACCTTAGCTTTGCTATGCACTTTTTGTTTTATTTTCTTTTAAAATTTCCATTTTCAAGACAAAACCTATTATTTTATGTCTGTTCTAGATGAGTATATATTTGATATTTAATTTTAAAGTTTCTCTAGTCAAATTTTATTAATTATGCTCATCTCTATTTAATATATTAATATTTTTATGTAGGTGATTTTATTACATTAAAAAACCTATGTTTCACGGGTTAGTGAAACATAGGTTTTTTGAACTTATTATTTTTTGTTATGTTTTTTAGATTGCTTTATTATTTCTCTCCAATGCATATCGCCTCGTTCCAGCGCCTTGATTAAAAGCTCTGCTGTTGCAATATTAGTAGCAATAGGTATAGCGTGAACATCACTTAGTCTTAATAAAGCCAGTACATCAGGTTCATGAGGTTGAGCTGTCAATGGATCTCTCATAAATATTATTAAATCCATCTCATTATTTGCAACCTTAGCACCTATTTGCTGGTCTCCTCCTAATGGTCCTGACATAAAGCATTGAATATTAAGCCCTGTGGCTTCACCAATTAATTTACCTGTAGTTCCTGTAGCAAAAAGACAATGCTTTTCAAGAATATTCTTATATGCAATAGAAAAGTTAATTAATTGCTTTTTCTTATTATCATGAGCTATTAATGCAATATTCATAATCTCCTCCAGTTAAATAGTCCTTTTACTTCATAGAGCCTTCTTTCATTTTAAGTATAGGGATATTGGCAATTAAAGCAGGAATAGGAGTGTTATCACTTTCCCTTCTAGTTCTAGTTAGCTTTATATCTAGTCCTTCTTCATCTATTACCATATAGTCTGATATGACCCTTATTATGTCCCCTTTTAATATTTCTAAAAAGTGAGGAGAAATATTCGCTCTATCATGAATTAAAACTAACTTTAGTCTTTCTTTTGCCACGTTTTTACTTTTATTATCGCTTCTACCAAATAATTTAAATAAGTCCATGTTTACCCCTCCTTTTTACTATTTTCCAAAAAATAATTTTTTAAGCTTGCCAAACACTCCCTCATCTACATCTAAATCTAACAAGGGCACATCTTCTCCCATAATTCTTTTAGCAATATTTCTATATGCTTGTCCTGAAAGTGCTTTGTCATCAA
This sequence comes from Proteiniborus ethanoligenes, assembly GCF_900107485.1. NCBI lineage: Bacteria > Bacillati > Bacillota > Clostridia > Eubacteriales > Proteiniborus > Proteiniborus ethanoligenes. The sequence continues at coordinate 15,486 of NZ_FNQE01000044.1, read as the reverse complement.
TAACAACAGGTTCTCCTCTATTTGTAGAGATAACTATAGCCTCATCATCTGGAACTACTCCTATAAGGTCAATGGCTAAAATGTCTATCATATCATCAATATTCATCATATCGCCTTTCTTAACCATATCAGGTCTTATTCTATTTACGATTAACTTAGGGTTATGTAAGCCTTTGGCCTCAAGTAATCCAATTATCCTATCTGCATCTCTCACAGCAGATATCTCAGGAGTAGTAACTACTAAAGCTCTATCAGCTCCAGCTATTGCATTTTGAAATCCTTGCTCTATGCCTGCAGGACAATCTATTATAACATAATCAAACATTTCTCTTAGTTCATTAGTAAGTTCAATCATTTGAGCCGGACTTACTGCATTCTTGTCTTTTGTTTGAGCAGCAGGTAGAAGAAATAAACCTTCATATCTTTTGTCTCTAATCAGTCCTTGTTTTAATCTGCAAACTTTTTCTACCACATCTACAATATCATAAACGATACGATTCTCAAGCCCCATTACAACGTCAAGATTTCTAAGTCCGATATCCGCATCTACTATTGCAACCTTTTTACCTTCCATTGCTAAGCCTGTACCTATATTAGCTGTCGTAGTAGTCTTGCCTACGCCACCTTTTCCTGATGTAATAACAATTACTTCTCCCATAAAGCTAAGCCTCCTATATTATTTATTTTTTGGCAAATAAGTTTCTATAAGTACTGCATTTTCTTCCACTCTTGCTATCTCTGGCCATTTTGAAGCCTCTACTTCCTCGTCAGGTTTTCTTGCTATTATATCTGCTATCCTTAACTGAGTTGGCTGTAAGCTAAAAGCTACAACTATAGCTTCTCTATTGCCATCACAGCCTGCATGTGCTATTCCCCTTAGTGCACCAAGTATAACTATATTACCACTTGCAATTACAATGCCCCCTGGATTTACATCTCCTATTATAACCACATTCCCTGCATATTCTACAGACTGACCAGATCTTATAGTAGCTCGTACAAACCTTGTGTATCCTTCCTCTATTCCTTCAAAAAATTGCCTTTGCGTTGTATAATGCTCTATATCTCCTTCAATATCTTCATCAATGCTATCATCCATATCATCATTAATATCATCGACATTAAGTCCGTATTTGTTAATAATTAAGCTTTTTAATTCCTCCTTTTCTTCTGGTGATAGTTTCTTACCTTTTATACTTATTACATTAGCACCATTAAAGAAGGAACCCGCTTTTTTTAAGTTCAAATCTAATTGTTCTTTTATTTCTTGGAAGCTTCCTTCTTTGACATAAATATATATTCCATTATTCTTTCCTTTAAATGTAACTAAGCTCTGATTCATTTATCACCCTCCAAAAGTATACAGCTACTATTTTTATTCTTCATTTATAGAATAATTCCTTCTTAAGTATGTAATAAAAATAAATTGGCATAGTAAAAACTACTGAGCCAATTTATTTATTACAGAGAACTCATCCTTTTCTTTATAATTTAACCCAAGGTATTGAGCGATTATTTCCTTAGCTATTGGTCCTGCATAACCACCGCTTCCACCTTGAAATATTACTGCTGCCACTGCAATTTCAGCTGCCTCAGGGTTATTTTCTTCATAAGGTCCATATGCCACAAACCAAGCATAGTTATCATATTTTTCTCCTGTAACAGGATTAGTTCCTGAGTTTTGTGCTGTACCTGTTTTAGTTGCAACTTTAACTGGGAAGTTTCTAAATATGGTCCTTGCTGTACCATCACTGGAAACCATGCCTAGTCCTTTATTAACTTCATTAATAAAATTGTAATCACTTAAATTAACTCTATTAGTTTCTCTTTCTGGTTTATAAACAGTTTTAGAATTATCATGACTTTCCACCTTAGATATGACACTGACATTATGTCTATATCCTCCGTTTGCCAAAGTAGCCATGTAATTTGCCATTTGAATAGGGGTATAGGCATTTTGTCCTTGCCCTATTGATATATTAAGTGTATCTGCTTGCTTCCATCCTGATTGATTTAGGTAAGTGTATTTTATTACATCTGCTAAGTCTTCTCTACTTCCTTCAATTTTCTTTTCACCATTGAAGCCTAATTTATCAAGCCTTCTAACTACTTCTCTTTTGCTGAGAGGCTCTTCAAACTCAGCCCAACTTACTATTTCATCTACAGCCTTTCTAATGTCATTTTCATCTATAGTATTCTCTTCTTTAATAAAATCTCTAATATTAGCATTTAAAAACCTACGAAGGCCTATTTTAATATTATTAGTTTTTGAGTTTGTATCGGGAACACCTACTGCTCTTTCTCCCATTATTTCAATTCCTGTTTTATCATTTAAGCCAAACTCAGTAGCAATTCTAAGTATATCCTCTATATCAACTTTCCCACCTAGAGCTTCGCCACTTCTTGGGTTTCTACCCATTGTAACACTATAAAAATAATAGTTACATGAATCTCTTATAGCTTCAGCTAAATTTTCCCATCCATGTGATCCTCTATTGCTATTCCAAAGCCAGCAACCAAAGGTTCCATTCCCTATTTCTACATAGCCATAGTCATAGATTTTTTTATTTGCATTTATTCCTTTTTCCTGTGCAGCTAACCCTGTTATCATCTTAAATATAGATCCTGGCTGAATTGCCGTTTGCAATGCAATATTGTATAATGGCCTAGGTGCCAATGGATCTTGTTCATGCTCGGGCATTAGACTTTGCCAGTCTTCATCTGATATTCCTGTAGCAAAGAGATTTGGATTATATGCAGGATAATTAGCCAATGCAAGAATTTCTCCTGTTTTTACATCTATTGCAACTACAGAGCCTGATGTAGCGTTCTTGTATGGAGTTGAATATCTATAATTCCCCCATTCACTTTGGAATTCTCCGCCTACTTGTATCTGTTCAATGGCTTGTTTAAGTGCCTCCTCCGCAACTTTTTGCAATTCTAAATCAATTGTTAGGTATAAATTATTTCCTGGTATAGCTTTTTCTTCATCTATAACATTTATTGTGTTACCAAGAACATCTACTTCCACTCGTCTAGTTCCATTTGTGCCTCTTAAATAATCTTCAAAGCTTTCTTCTACTCCAGTTTTCCCAATAATGTCATTACGTGAATAGCCTCGTTCATCGATATACTTTTTAATCTCTGTAGTTTGAGATATTTTACCTAAATAGCCCAGAATATGAGCTGCTGTCTCATTCGTAGGATAATATCTTACTGGCTCTATAGAAACACTTACCCCTAGCAAATCAAACTTATTTTCTTCTAACCTTGCTACAGTACTGTTTCTAATCCCATATGCCAAGTTTATAGGCTGATATGCTCTGTGTCCTTGCTTATTCATTTGCTCTATAACTAGCATAATAGATTTAGCTTCATATTTGTTTAGCTCTTCATCTATCTTAAGTTTATTTTTTAGAGATTCAAATGCTTCTTCAGCACTACTTTCCTCTGAGACTTTATATTCATTTAGCCAATTCCTTTTATTATTCAGTGCTACATATTCCCAGTTTGCAATAGATATTCTAGGATTTATATAATTTAAAACTTTTTCCTGGGCAATACCTTTTACTTTGTCATCTGTTATAATATCAATCATAATATTATGTTTGCTAGCTAAATATATTAAAGATTCAACTGCAGATAATTCACCTTCGATTTTTTCTACAGTATGGAATTTCTCTTTCTCTTTATCACTTTTGTATTTAAAATATACTTTTCTTGCTTCTTCATCTAAAGTCATTTCTACAGGAATATCAATACTGTTTTCTTCTAATTTTTTTATTAGCATTTCTCCAGGTATTGTTCTTTCCTTTTCCTTGTCATCTTCTGTTTTAATAAACATATTTGATAATATTTCAAACTTAGCATCTGTCTGCAAAACAATGCTTAAAAAATCATTCTTTGCGGAGCTATCCATTGTTATATCTTTAAAGCTTTTCATTAAATTTCTTTTTGCTGCCTTATAGTCCTCATCAAAGGTAAATGTATAGGAAAATAAGGCTATGTCCTCGTTTAACCCATGATTTTTGAGAACCTCATAAGTAAGCTCCCCTACCACTGGGTCCCTAATAAGCTTAGCCAGTATTTTTTTATCTTCTGATATTTTTGAAAGCAACACGTCCTTTGCCGCTTGACTTTCTGATATATTATAGTCCTTCCTCCATGCTCCTAAGTCTACATTAGAATCAAAATCAAAAGTTACATTATTATCATCATCAAAATCTATTACAATAGGCATAGCAATGCCTTCATTTTCTAATATATTTACTGCTCTTCTCCCGGTGAAAAAAAATCTTTTCTCTTCACGGTCACTAATCACCATTGTGGTGTTTAGCAGTTCTCCTACAAGATTATTTTCCATGATTATATCTATAACATGTTCATAAGGTGTTTTAATGCTTTCAAGATACATCTGCTCACTATTATATGAAAAATAATTTAGCTCAATAGGAAACTCATTTATATAATTTACCCCATCATCCTCAAGTATCCTGATTAGCTTTAAAATGGCATTATTTCTTTTTTCTGAATCCTTTATATTAAGTTCGTCCTTCATAATTTGGACTGTAAAGCTTGGGTCATTACCTGCTAGCAGCCTTCCATATCTATCTCTTATTTCTCCTCTAGGTGCGGTGATAGATATTTGCTTTACTCTTTTATTTTGGGAGATCCTCCTCATTTCTTCCCCCTCTACTATTGTTAAGGAAGCTAATTTAAATGCTAATACAGCAAATATAATAAAGGTAAGAAAGATAAGTATATTATATCTATCTTTTATTTTTTCAATAAACTTCACTTTCTTTCACCTCCTTACTTTTTCCCAAAGCTTATTTGCGGCTGTCGATATAGTTTCAAAAATTGCTTATAGAAAATAATAGACAATAATGAATTGAAAATAGATTCAAGTACTACAATATTAGTTATAAGCTTTGTAAAATCAATATTTATAGATGAAAAATACATAAATACAAAGTAAATTACATGAAAAACAAATGTTGCCATAATAGTGAAGATGAAAGGCAAAAATAGATTTTCCTTAAAGACTTTTTTGTCTGTAAGACCAATTAAGTAGCCTATAATAAAATAAATCAATGCATGTACTCCTATCACGTCAAAAAAAACTATATCCTGCAGAAAACCTAAAAGGAGACCTAAAATGCTGCCAGTCTTTTTTCCTGCCAAAAGAGAAAGACAAACAATAATAATTAAAGAAATATTGGGTATAACGCCAAATATCCTTACATGTTGTAATATGGTAGATTGTATTAAAAAGCTCACTATTCCTATAATAGTTATTACAAAGTATCTCAAAGTATTTACCCCTTTTACCTATTTTCCAGTTATAACGAAAACATCCTGAAGTTTGTTAAAGTTAATAGCTGGTTTTACTTTTATATTTACTAAAAGGTCATCGCTATTCTTAGAAATCTCACTTATCTCCCCAATATATAATCCTTTAATAAATATTCCACCTAATCCAGAAGTTAATAGCTTGTCTCCCTTTACTACATCAGCTTTAGCATCAAAAAGATATCCTGAAATATTTTCTTCAAAATCACCTTTGATTATTCCACCATCTTGAGTTCTTATTACATTAAAGCTTAAGCTGCTGCCTCCGTCAATTATGGCAATAACCTTAGCCCAATTATCTCCTACTTCAACAATCCTTCCAACTAAACCTTCTGTAATAACATTTCCATCTACTTCTATTCCTTGTATTACAGCATCACCTTTTTTAATACCATCCTTTGTCCCCTTATCTATTACAAACCTATCAAACCAGTTACCAGGATCCTTGCCGACTATTTGGGCCTGGACAAGATTAAATTTTGATTTTTCCTTCAATATAGCTGCATTTCTTAGATATTCTGATTTACTAACTATATCTTCATAGCTTCTAACCTTATCCCTTAGCTTAGCAACTTCTTCTTTAAGCTCTTGATTTTCGTTTCTTAGTTGTGTCATGCTTCCTACAGATTTTACGGCTCCTACAACAGATTCTCCGCCGTTATTAAAAGCCTTTTGAATAGGAGTAATTAGATTGCCTATAAAGTTTTCAAAGGATGTTATTTTTTCTCTGTTACTTCCAGATATTCCGATAATTACAATTAGAATGATAGTAACAATAGCTACTATCATTCTCCCCTTTATCTTTTTAAATATGGTCATAAATATCACCACTTATCCTAACTTTCTTGAACTTTTTGTAATTCTTTTTAAAGTATCTATATCTTCTAAAGCCCTTCCTGTCCCTATTGCAACACAATCAAGAGGATTTTCAGCTATATGGACAGGCATGCCTGTTTCCTTTCTTATAAGTCTATCTAAACCATCTAAAAGTGCTCCACCACCAGTAAGCATTATTCCTTGCTCCATAACATCAGATGCAAGCTCAGGTGGAGTTTTTTCTAAGGTGAACTTTATAGCATCAATAATATTAGCTATAGGTTCTTTCATTGCACTATGAATCTCAGATGAGCTTACTTCAATGTTTTTAGGTAGTCCAGAGATTAAATCTCTTCCTCTAACAGGTATTTTTCTATCTTTATTAGAAGCTAAGTCCGCAGAGCCTATTTGTATTTTAACTTCTTCAGCAGTTCTTTCTCCTATCATTAAATTGTACTCTTTTTTAATGTAATAGACTATAGATTCATCAAGCTCATCTCCAGCTACTCTTATTGACTTACTTGTAACTATTCCCCCTAAGGAAATAATAGCAACTTCAGTTGTACCTCCTCCAATATCTACTACCATGCTTCCATTTGGCTCTTGTACTGGAAGTCCTGCACCAATAGCCGCAGCCATAGGCTCTTCTATAAGATAAGCTTCTCTAGCACCTGCTTGAACAGCAGCCTCCTCCACAGCTCTTTTCTCAACCTCAGTTACACCAGAAGGAACGCATACCACTACTCTAGGTTGGAAAATAGAAACTTTTCGATTACCTTTTTTAATAAAATGCTTTAACATACTTTGAGTAATATCAAAATCTGCAATAACACCATCACTTAAAGGTCTGATAGCCACTATATGTCCTGGCGTTCTACCTATCATTCTTTTTGCTTCTTCTCCTACTGCTAAGACTTCCTTAGTATTAGTTTGTATTGCAACGACAGAAGGTTCTCTGATTATTATACCTTTACCTTTAATAAACACTAAAGTGTTTGCAGTTCCTAAATCAATACCCATGTCTTTTGTAAATAAATTGAATATTCCCATCTTCTTTTGCTCCTTCCTAAGTAAAAAATTTATAGTATATCTTTTTCCTTTAGACTTATATATTTTTTATTTCCAATTATTATATGATCTAATACTTTAATTCCTAAAATCTCTCCTCCTTCGCTTAGCCTTCTAGTTATTGCTATATCTTCTTTGCTAGGTGTAGGATCTCCACTTGGATGATTATGGACAAGAATTATAGAAGCACTACTCTTAGCAATAGCCTCTTTAAATACTTCCCTTGGATGGACTATTGAAGAGTTTAAGCTTCCTATGGATATGTCTTCTATACCAATTATCCCATTTTTAGTGTCCAGCATAACTATCCTAAAATGCTCTTTTTTCAAATGACCCATATCTAGCATCAAAATATCAGCTATATCAGAAGGAGATGTTACTCTTGATTTATCCGAATTTGTTTCTGACATAACTCGTTTACCAAGTTCAACAGCAGCCAGTATTTGAGCTGCCTTACATTTGCCTATTCCTTTTATCTTTGTTATCTCTTGTAAATTTGTATTTGCTAAAAAAGAAATACCTTCTTTTTTACCTACTAAGAGTTTTTGACTAATCTCTATGGCTGTATTTTCTCTATTGCCAGTTCTTATTATTATAGCCAACAATTCGGTATTTGATAATGCCTTAGGACCGTATTTATAAAGTTTTTCTCTTGGTCTTTCATCCTCTGGTAAATCCTTAATTGTATAGCTAAAATCTTTCCCCATAGCCCCTCCTAAAGAATTTTAAAGAATTTTCATACAAAAATGCTTTTCTAAAAGCTTATCTAGCTTAGCTATGGGGAGCCCTACTACATTTGAATAGGGTCCTATTATATATTCTACTAATATATCTCCATAGCCTTGAATACCATAAGCTCCAGCTTTATCCTTGTATTCCCCAGTGCTTATATAGCTTCTAATCTTTTCAGGAGTTAATTCTCTAAATTTTACTTTAGTAGTTTCATAATCAACAATTTTTTTCCCTATACTAGTATCTATTAATGCAAGGCCTGTAATAACCAAATGCTCTTTGCCACTTAAACTGCCTAGCATATGAAAAGCATCTTCTTCGTCCTTTGGCTTGCCTAAAATACTGTCCAAATATACAACTGTATCTGCTGCTATTACTATAGCATCCTTATTAATTCTCTTAGCAATATCATCAGCCTTTTGAAATGCTAAAGTCATAACTACTTGAACAGGCTCTTCATAAGGTAAAACTCTTTCCTCTATTTGGCTTGCTATAATTTCAAAATCTAGATTGTATCTCTTTAATAGTTCTTTTCGTCTAGGAGATGACGAAGCTAATATTATATTTTTCATACATTCACCTATAATCTTTTATACATTACAAATGCTATTAAAAATCCAATAGCACTAGCTATGTTTATGTCAATAACTAATCCAAATGTAAGTTCAATTACGCTTAAATCTAAGTGTAAGGGAGTTTTAAATCCTATAGGATAACTATAGGCCAGTAAAGGAATCTTATCGCTTAAAAGGTCACCTATAATTCCACCTAGCACTACTCCCGCAACTATTAGTGCAAATAAAACTGCTAAATTCCTGTTTTTTGCTCTCATGTTTACCTCCTTACGTTTGCTTTAAGTTTCTCCTAGTATTTTTCTCATGTTATTTGTTATAAGTATTGAGCTTAATCCTACAAAATATCCAGTAAAAAGACTCAATATTGTCATAAAAGGAAAATAAGAAAATATTTTTAAATTTTCCATTATTAGACTAGCTGCTAAAAGCTGTCCAGCATTGTGGAATATTGCCCCAAAAATACTGACGCCTATTAAGCTGAAATAATTGGAAAGATATTTAAAAACTATTGTCATTGCCAATGTGCTAAGTATTGCTCCAGAAAAACTATATATAAGGCCTGAAAAGCTTCCTGTAGCAAGTGCAAATGCTATTGTCCTTAGTATCGCCACAACAAAAGCTTCCTTATAGCCAAATATAACTAATGTTACTAAGCAAACAATGTTAGCTAGGCCGAGTTTCATGCCCGGTAGCGGTATAGGTAAGGGTATCATTGATTCTATTATGCTTAAGGCAAGCCCTAAAGAAACTAATAGTGATATAAATACAATTTTTCTAAGTCTTGTCATATGCTCACCCTTTTCTAATGACTGATATAGTCTATTTCATCATTTGAATTTTTTTGTGATTTTATTTCTACTACCATTCTGTTGGGCAAGCATACTATTACTTCGCCTGGTCCTGATATCCAGCCTTGCTTTACATCAAGTTTATCAGGACAATCAGCTTCTATAACCCTAACTCTACCATCACCAATTTCTATTTTGTTATAGCCAAATTCAGACTCTATGTCAATTGTTTTGCCTATCATATTAGCACCAAAAGAAATTTTTTTTGTCTCTTTTCCATCTACTTGAACACTTATATATTTGTTTTCACCATTAGTAGCATAGTATTTAACAAAATATATACCTACTAAGCTTAGTATCAATACTATAACAATAAGATACTTGTCCCATCTAGTCATGTCATACATCCTTTTTACATTATTATAAGATAATCTTAAATAATATCAATGTGCGTTTAGAACTAAAAAAACCATGAAAAATACATATTATCACATCATAAGTTTACCATTTCCATATTTCATTTACAAGTTGTAATTTTTGTTTAGAAGGGCTTTAGAGAATAAAGTTTAACCCATTATTTTGATTTCAATCACATATTAATTATTGCATGTAGAATTATAATAAATATAAAGATAAATACAGGAGGTATTTAATATGTTGACAATGGGAATTTTTAATAAATCTCAAAAGCTAGGCGAAATCGTTGCAATGTTTCCAAAGGCGTCTGAAGTGTTTATGCACAATCAAATGGATTTTTGTTGTGGAGGAGACAAAGCCTTAGAAGAAGCAGCTAAAGAAAAGGGGTTAGCCTTAAGAGAAATTATTGAACAACTAGAAGCCTTGTATAAAGAATATAGGTCAAAAATAAATAGAGACACTGATTGGAGAACAGAAAAATATTCAGATATAATTGATTTTATAGTCAATACTCACCATACATTTTTAAAAAAGGAATTGCCTGATACTGAAAAGCTAGTAGCTAAAATACTTAAAGTTCACTTTATTGATAGCGGTGAGGTATTAACAAAGGTTCATAAATTGTTTGCTCAATTAAAATCCGAATTAGAAATGCACCTTGTTAAGGAAGAGGAAATATTGTTCCCTATGATTAGAGAATATGAACAAAACCCATCAAAGAATTTATTGGATAAAATTGCAAAAGAAATCGAAAGTACAGAAAATGAGCATGATACTGCTGGAGATATAATAAAAGAGCTTAGAAAGGCTACTGATCAATATACTGTTCCTCCTACAGGCTGTTACACCTTTGAGCTTACTTATAAAAAATTACAAGACATAGAGTCAGATTTATTCCAGCATATTCATCTAGAAAATAATATTATGCATGAAAGATTAAAAAAGGAAAATTCTATCTAATTCTCTAAAATCAATACCAAATAAGCCAGTGTTATTTATAAAACTAGTAAAACTAAGGCTGTCTTAGTATGATACTACACCATTTAAGACAGCCTCTCATTTTATATAGTCCATTGTCCATGTACTATGCTTACTAAATACCAAGCTCCATTTAACTCCTCAAAAACTAGCTTTAAGCTTCTCCAATCTATTCCCTCATATTGAGGCTCAAATCCTTTAAAGTAGAGCTCTACAAAATATCCATTAGGATAAGCTTCATCTACATTGTCTATAGTATTGCCTGTTCCTATGGTTACATTGTTTCCTATCATATGTGGATTAGCAAAATCTGCATCATAGATAAACTTATCATAATAATCATTAAATTTTAATTCTATTGGTTCTCCTGAGCCATCATAGCTGCCCCATGTATATACTTTAGTATCTTGTAGAAGCTCAGCTACTGACTGGGCTTTAAATACTTGGTCGTTTTGAAGGTCTATATATGGATAAGGAGTAAATCTAAGTCCCTTTTCTGGATGAACATAAGAAGATAGATTCTTCATATCCTTGTCTTTTATTAGTTCAATTACTTCTATGACTTTTATTAATAAGCTATTAGTATTTTCAACACCTACTTCAGACTCAAGAGAAGATATTTTATCTTCTAAAGCCTTATTTTTATCTTTTAAGATGCTTATTTCCTCCTCTTTTTTCTTTAGCTCCTCCTCTAAGTTTGTATTATCCGCTGTACAACCTGCTGCTATTATTATAAAAACCAAAATTATCAACACGATTTTCATTATTTTCCTTTTCATACCCAACACCATCCTTTTATTTTTCTATAACACTAAAATTGTAATATATGTTTACCCAAATCTCAATTAAAATATGCTTTTATCAAAAGTCTAAGTAAATAACCTTGTAAGAGTAAATTGTTTTTTAAAAATTTTCTGAAAAAGGTATTGACATTATAATATTAAAGTATTATCATATTCCTTAATACAAAAATGCTTTGACGGAGAGAAAGATATCTAAGCTTAATTACAGAGAGTTGGGTCAGGTGAAAGCCAACATTAAGATGATATGTAATATTCACTCCTGAGCAGATTCGTTTAAAGACTTTTTCAAGTAGGCGAATCCGAAGGCCCATCGTTATAAGGGATAGGACTGTTAGGTCTAAATGAGTGATGACTTTTTGTCATAATCAGGGTGGTACCGCGGATATAAAATCTTTCGTCCCTATATATACAGCTAAAGGCTGTGTTTATAGGAGCGAAAGATTTTTTTATTTCCTAAAAGCCGAAATTTAAAACAATTATTAAGGGAGGAAAAGAAAAATGAAAAAAAACAAAGTAGGTAGCATTATAGGAATTATTTTGGTTGGTATGTTAGTTTTATCAGGATGTAGTTCAAGTAGCAATCGAGGAGATAAAACCTCTGGTGAAAAAATATTTACTATTGGTATTAGTCAACTGGCAGAGCATCCAGCCTTAGATGACACTAGGAAGGGCTTTGAGGATGGTTTAAGAGAATTAGGAATAAATGCAGAGATAATCTATAAAAATGCTCAAGGCGATATTCCAAACACAGTTAGTATTGCTCAAAAGTTTGTTAAGGATGAAGTAGATTTAATATTTGCCATAGCAACACCGTCAGCACAAAGTGCTAAACAATCTACCTCTAATATACCTGTATTGTTCAGTGCTGTAACAGATCCTGTCAAAGCAGAAATCGTCCATGATTGGGAAAAAGTTGGTGGGAATGTAACTGGAACATCTGACATGGCGCCTACAGAATCTCAATTGAAGATGTTTAAAGAAATAAATTCAAGTATTAAAACCATAGGAATTTTATATAACACAAGTGAAGCTAACTCTCAAATTCAAATAGAAGAAGTAATGAGGCTGGCTCCTGCTCAGGGTCTTGAAGTAGTTCCTGTTGGGGTAAGCAATGTAAATGAACTTCCCCAAGCTATTAGCTCTTTAGTAAAAAAAGTAGATGCATTATATATGATTACAGACAACATGGTAGCATCATCAGTAGAGCTAATATCAAAGGTAGCCATAGAAAATAATATGATTACAGTTTCTGCAGAAGAATCACAAGTTAAAGGTGGCTTACTTATAACAAATGGACTTAGCTACTACGAACTTGGAAAGCAAACTGCAAGGATGGCAAAGGAAATTCTTGTAGACAAAAAAGATGCTTCTACTATACCTGTTGGAACAGCCGAAACCACCATAACTACTGTAAATCAAAAAACTTTAGAAGCATTAGGTTTAGATGAAAACTTACCCTTGCTTAAAGATGCTATAAAGGTAGGAGAGTAGAAATTATTTATATTAAACTAGTAAGGAACTAATCAAAAGGCTTGGAGGTGCAAAAATGAACTCATTAATAATAACATCCTTAGAGCAGGGACTTATATTTGCTGTTTTAGCTATGGGGGTAGTACTAACATATAAAATATTAGATATGGCTGATCTCTCTGTCGAAGGAACTTTCCCCTTCGGAGCCTTTGTATTCGCCAAGTTTATATCTATGGGATTAAATCCTTTAATAAGTACTTTATTAGCATTTTGCTTTGGTACATTTGCAGGATTATTTACAGCGATTCTCTTTATTAAATTAAGAATAAAGCCTTTACTTGCAGGAATATTGACCATGACCATACTTTACTCTGCTAATCTCAAGATTAATGGTAAAGCTAATATACCTCTCTTTAGCTATGGCTCAATATTCGACCTAGGTTCTGCCATAGTAGTATTATTAATTATTGTATTATCAATAAAATTAATCATAGATTTATTTTTAAAAACTGAAACAGGCTATCTATTAATTGCAACAGGAGATAATGAGTCCATAGTAAAGTCTCTAGGGGAAAATAGCGATAAATATAAAGTTATAGGTTTAATGATAGCTAATGGACTAGTAGCATTAAGTGGAGCAATGATGGCTCAAGTACAAGGTTTCGCAGATATAACCATGGGAAGCTCTATTATAGTAGTAGCACTAGCTTCAATTATAATTGGAGATACAATAAAAAGGAATTCTAAATGGATTAAGCTTACAACAAGAGCTATCTTAGGTGCATTGATTTATAAGCTAATTGGAGGAATTGCCATAGATTTAGGCTTAAATCCAACAGATTTAAAAGCAATCAGTGCAATAATAGTAATAGGATTTATCTCTTATAATAATTTTGCAGCAGATTTATTTGCTAATAGAAAAAAAGAAGGAGGAGACAATCATGCTACAAATAAGAAACCTATGGAAAAGCTTTAACAAAAATACAGATAATGAAATAGATATTTTCAAAGGCTTTAACTTAGAAATAGAAAAAAATAAATGTACAGCAATAATTGGGTCTAATGGCTGTGGAAAAAGCACCCTCCTTAATATTATTGGGGGAAGCATAGCCTTAGACCAAGGTGAAATACTGCTAAACGGAAAGGACATTTCAGAGTTAAAAGAAGAAAAAAGATCAATCCACATAGGTAGAGTATATCAAAATCCGTCTATGGGTGTATCTCCTTCCCTTACCATATTAGAGAATCTATCTTTAGCAGATAAAAAAGGAGAAAAGTTCACCTTGAGAAAGCTTATAAAAAAGAATAAGATAGATAAATATGTAGAGCTATTAAAAGAGCTTGATTTAGGACTTGAAGACAAGCTAAATACTAAGGTTAAGTTCCTCTCTGGTGGGCAAAGACAATGTCTTTCCCTAATAATGGCAACTATGAAGCATCCAGATTTATTGCTGCTAGATGAACATACAGCAGCATTAGATCCTAAAACATCTACAGTTATTATGCAAAAAACAAAGGAGTTATTAAATAAATATTCTATAACAACTATTATGATATCTCATAATATGAAGGATGCCATAGAATATTCTGATAGGATTATAATGCTAGATAGTGGGATAGTAGTATTAGATAGACCAAGTATAAATGTAACAGAAGAGGAATTAATCCAAATATATAGAGAAAAGCTTGTACAAATAGTGGCTTGAAAAAAAATCTAGATGCCCTTTGGCATCTAGTATTAACTCTTTTTTACTTTTGTTATTTAATTTTTCTTCACAAATAATCCTTTCAATAAAACTACTCTATCTTCAACTATTTTTTTATGCTCTTCTTCTGTCCACTTAGGATTTTTGTTTTTCCAAAACTTTTCACAAGGAATTTCTGTGCATTCACCACGCAAATGTAACCTATGCTTAGATATTGTTCTATTTTACATTATCAGATTATTTCTTTATTTTATTTATCTCTTCTAAAATCATAATTGTGCATACTATAACAATGAATATTAGCGAAAGCAAAATCGCATGTGTTACAGCATGATAAGACCCCTCAACAGAACTATAACCTATATTCATAATTAATGGAGTAATAGCAATCAAAGAAAAAAAGAATATCAATATTGTACCTACAAAAGCCCATAGAATTTTTTTCATATACAAACACCTCGTATAATATGTTTAGACCCAGATTTTCAGGTGTCTAAGCATATTTATTTTTATTTAATTTTAATTACAATGTTTAATCGAGATATCCTAATGCTAAAATAGAATTAAGAATAGTTAGCGAAGGATAATTCTTCCTCACCTTGCAAAACCATTTGGTTATTGCTTAGAGAGCATGCTTCCTGACTTACTCGTCATATTCTGCTTACTTCAGTTGCTGCATCTCTTTGATTAGACCAACAGCAAGGTAGTTTTCAAAGATGAATGCTAATAATGCGAGGTTGCAGTTAGCGGTTAAGATTGGGATATCTCTTTTACTAATTGT
>NZ_FNQE01000043.1 GCF_900107485.1 Proteiniborus ethanoligenes | reverse complement strand
ATTAAGACTTCACCATCAGCGGTCATAGCAGCGGCAAAGTGCTTTAGTTTGGCAATATCAATGCCAACGTAAATCATAGAACCACGTCCTTTATAATAATTGACAACTGTTTTGATCCACCTAGTCTTATTCTCATAGCCTTGCGGGAGATAAAAGTTTAAAACTTATCCAACTATAAATGATTTAAATAAGACAGTGGCAATACACTCCATCTAATAGTCAAGCTATAGGTAATTATAAAAAGTCCACAGTGTCTAATTTGATTATAGCGGATAATTAAAATAAATAAGGAAGGAGAGTATGATTTTAGTCCTTGACTATATCATACAAGGTAATTATGAAGGGCTTCAAGCTTTTTTTCCTAGTAGGAATTTTGTTTTTTATATGGAGTTGCTCTAAGCCTACAGAAGAGAATGTTTTTTATGAAGCACAGAAGTATTTCAATAAAATAGAAACCTACAGATGTATCGTAGATGTTACGGTAAAGGGGAATAAAGATACTGAAAGCTACAAGGCGAAGCATGTATTTAAAAAACCAAACAAATATATTATAGAAATATTAGAGCCTTTAGAAAACAAAGGAAATATTACATTGTACGATGGGAAACAAGCCTGGCTATATAATAAACAAGTTGATGAATCTTTTATAATTAAAGATCTTGAGCAGTCATTAGATAAAAGCCTTTTTGTTGGATATTTTCTTAGAAGCGTAATGACAAATGAAAATATAGTTATGTATTTTGAAGAGATTGAAGACAAAAAGTATTTAGTTTTAGAAGTGGATATTCCAGGCAACAATAAGCATAGAAGCATAGAAAGACTATGGATAGATAGCAGTAATTATCATCCCTATAAATTAGTTATATATAAAGAAAATGGAGAAATATTTACTGAAGTAGATTACTCAGAATTTAAAGCTAATATTAAAATAAATGACGAGGATTTTAATATTAAAACAGGATTAGACTATATTCGTAAATTATAGCTTTTTGTACTAATATTTTTTAAACCATTATATTAATTTAAAAGAATCTTTTGCTATACTATTTTAGATAATGTTTATTGACTTGAGCCTTTTATAGGAATATTATGAAAATAGATGAGTTTGTTGGGAGGTGCCAAAATGTTTACTTTAAAGGACTCAAGGCCAGTGTGGGCAGAGATAAACTTAAACCATTTAGCTCATAATATAAAAGAAGTAAGAAGGCTTGTAGGCAGAGACGTAGTTATTACTGCAGTAGTAAAAGCAGACGCATATGGTCATGGGGCTTTATTATCAGCAAAAACTCTCCTAGATAATGGAGGAGATAGACTAGCTGTGGCTACTCTTTCTGAAGCTATGGAATTAAGAAAGGCTGGAATAAAAGCTGAAATATTGATATTAGGATATACTCCTAGCTACCAAAGCAATAGCATTATAGAAAATGGTATAACACAAACAATATACAACCTACAGGGCGCTAAAGCGCTATCAGATGAAGCAAAAAAACTGGGTAAAACAGCTAAAATACATTTAAAGATAGATACAGGCATGGGAAGACTAGGTTTTTTATCTCAGGAAGTTTCCATAAAGGAAATTATAGAAATAATTAATCTACCCAACATATATGTGGAAGGAATATTTTCTCATTTTGCGAAAGCTGATGAAAAAGACAAGGATTTTTCTATACAACAATATGAAAGATTTATTAGGGTAATTAATGATCTTAAAAAAGCCGATATAGAAATTCCTATAAAGCATATAGCCAATAGTGCTTCAATAATTGATATGCCAGAGTACAATCTAGATATGGTTAGAGCTGGCATAATGCTATATGGCTTATATCCTTCTGATGAGGTAAATAAAGGTAGAGTTGAATTAAAGCCTGTTATGACTTTAAAGGCAACTATTTCAAACATTAAGACTGTTCCTAAAGGGGTAGGTATAAGCTATGGACATAAGTTTGTAACGGATAAAACTTATAAAATAGGAACCTTGCCTATAGGATATGCAGATGGCTTTACTAGACTCCTAACAAGCAAGGGAGAAGTAAGCATAAAAGGTAAAAGGGTTCCCATAATAGGCAGTATATGCATGGACCAGTGTATGGTAGATGCATCAGACTTTGAGGATGTAAATGTTGGAGATGAAGTAATACTTTTTGGAGATGGTTCTATGAACGAACCTATAGCAGATGAACTAGCAAGTAGCTTAGGAACAGTAAATTATGAAATCGTCTGTATGATTAGCAGGAGAGTACCAAGAGTATATATTAAAGATAATAGGATAGTATGTATAAAAGATTATTTATCATCTTTATAATACGGCGTATATAACCGAGTATATACTGTATTATAATAGAATATACTATTAACAGAGCAAATTATTCCATATCATGCTAGTAAGCATAGTATTTAAAGTACTGGGGTAAATGTGTTATAATTATTTCATCAGATAACCTGGGGGTGGGACAATGGCTGAAACGAAAAGAATTATGATAAGTCTACCTAATAGCTTGTTAGAGGAAGTAGATGATATAGTTTCTATGGAAAGCAAGAATAGAAGTGAATTTATTAGGGAAGCCATGAAGCTTTATTTAAGAGAACGCAAAAAAATTCAAATAAAGGAAAAAATGAAAAACGGATATAGAGAAATGAGTCAAATAAATTTGTATCTAGCTGAAATGGGGTTAGAAGAAGATTATAATGAGCTGATTAGTTATGAAAACAGGTTGATAGGACGTGAAGAATTGTGATAATTAAAAGAGGAGATATACTTTATGCTGATTTAAGTCCTGTTATTGGCTCAGAACAAGGAGGGGTTAGACCAGTTTTAGTTATTCAAAATGATACAGGAAACAAGTACAGTCCTACTGTTATAGTTTCTGCTATTACATCTCAAATTAATAAAGCAAAGCTTCCAACCCATGTAGAGATAACTGCACCTGATTTTGGCCTTCCAAAAGATTCGGTAGTATTGTTAGAGCAAATAAGAACAATTGACAAGAAACGACTGAGAGAAAAAATTGGACATTTTGACGAAGATATGATGATTAAAGTTGATGAATGTTTAAAAATAAGCATCGGGTTGTCAGATTTTTAATTATAGGGGCAAGGGAAACCAAGCTCTTATTTAATTTAAATAATTATTTCCTCGGAAATATGTTTCCAAAAATACAGGATATTTGACTTTTAGGTCGAATATAGTAACAAATTCGTTATAAAAACAATCATTAGTGGAGGAGATACAAATTGAGGCAAAAAATAAAAAAACACTATATTTTTATCATTCTAATGCTTTTGGTGACAGTAGTAGCTGTAGATGCTTCTAATATTAGTTTTGGACAACCAGGTAGCTCGGATGATCCATTAGTTACAATTAGCTATGTTGAAAAGAGAATAGAACAATTAAAATACTACATAGATGAAAAACTAGGCGGTGGAGGTACAAGTAACACGGAAATACAAAGGCTTATAGAAGAAAATGAAATACTAAAAAAACAAGTAGGACAATTAATGACCACTTCTTCAGGAGGAGGACTTGAAATAGTTGAATTGAGAAACGGACAAAAACTCATATGTGGAGCAGGAACTGAGATTATCCTAAGAGGCGGTGCTGCAAAAGCAATAGTTTCATCATTAGGAGGCTTGTCAGATTTAACAGGTGGAACTGATTTAGTGGCGAATCAAGCCATACCAGCAAATCATTTGCTTCTAGTACCAAGGGATGATGGTAGAGGCGTTTATGTGGAGAATTATGCTATTTTTATAGTTAGGGGATATTATGAAGTGAGATAAGAAATAGGCTGCATTTTTGCAGCTTTTTTGTTATAATAATATTAATTGTGCTTATAGCAAATAGCCTTCCTGTAGAATGGCTTTCTTTGAGTATTTTCCAGCTCATTTAAAGTATTGGAAGAGATGGTTGTAAAAACAATGAAGTCTACATGAGGCTTATATAAAAAGGCAATTATCTATTTAATAAATTGAAGGAGGGTGGAGCCTGTCAAATTGTGATAGGTTTACATATGAAAATATTACATTTAATAAGTGGAGGAGATACAGGAGGGGCAAAAACTCATGTTTTAGCTCTTTTGTCCCAGCTTCAAAAGCAAATAGATGTGAAGATAATATGCCTTATGAAGGAAGATTTTTATTATGAGGCAAAGGAAAGAGGAATAAACATAGAAGTTTTTCAACAGAGGAAGAGATATGATTTATTTGTAGTTAAAAGAATTATAAATGAGATAAAGACTGATGGGTATGAAATAATTCATTGTCATGGAGCCCGTGCAAATTTTGTTGCCTCTTTAGTCAAGCTTCGATATAAAATTCCTGTGGTGACTACTATACACAGTGATTATAAACTGGATTTTCAAGATAATACCTATAAAAACCTAGTTTATACTAAGATAAATTCCTTAGCACTTAAGTTTATGGATTATTATATAGGAGTTTCTGATAGCTTTAAAAGCATGCTTATTAATAGAGGCTTTAATCCGGATCTAGTATTTACTGTTTACAATGGCATAGATATGAGCTTACCAAACAAAATAACAAATAAGCACGAATTTTTAGAAAGGTATAATATTATAGCTGAGGAAGATACTATATTAATAGGAATTTTAGCTAGATTACATCCTGTAAAAGGAATAGATGTGCTTTTAAAAGGGGCTAAGAGAGTCCTTGTTAAAAGACAAAATGTAAAGTTTCTAATTGGCGGTGATGGAGCTGAGGACGAAAAATTGAAAGAGCTTGCGGAGGGGCTTGGAATAAGAGAAAATATTCACTTTTTAGGCTTTATTAATGAACCAAATAGCTTTTTTAATATGATTGATATAAATACAGTAACCTCCTATAGCGAAAGCTTTCCATATGTAATAATGGAAGGTGGAGCCTTTAAAAAACCAATAGTAGCCTCAAATGTAGGAGGCATTGGAGACTTAGTTATCCAAGGAGAGACGGGATTTTTATTTGAGGCCGGAGATGATGAAGGATTAGCAGAACAGCTAATGAAGCTTATTGACAATGAAGATTTAAGAAGAAAGCTAGGAGAAGAGCTATATAAAGCTGTTCGTGAAAAGTATTCAGCTGAAAGCATGGCAAATAGCCATATAACCATATATAGAAAAATCTTAGACAGGCAGGTGAAATAACTGAAAAACAAATTCAACTGCTTTAGACTACAGCAAGATTGGACAAGGTTTTAACTCGTGATTTATCAGATTTGAGTTTTTAGATGAGACTAATACAATTAGATTTCATAATACTGTATTTAAGGAGCTAATAATATGGGGAAATCAGTTATAATATCTGGATACTATGGTTTTGATAATAGTGGAGATGATGCAATACTTAAAGCTATAGTAAAAGATTTAAGAAAAATGAATAGTAATTTAAATATTTCTGCATTTTCCAACAATCCACAAAGCACAGAGGAGGTTTATGGTATAAAAGCCGTTAACCGAATAAACATTTGGGAAGTATTTAAAGGAATATATTCTTCGGATATGCTCATAAGTGGAGGAGGAAGTCTACTACAGGATATTACTAGCACTAGATCCATACTATATTATCTATCTCTTATTAACATTGCAAAGCTACTAAAAAAACCTGTTGTAATATATGCTAATGGAATAGGACCTATAAACAAGAAAATAAATAAAATCCTTACTAGGAAGGCATTAAATAATGTAGACCTTATAACCTTGAGAGATTACAATTCAAAGAATACTTTAGAAGAAATAGGCGTAAAAGGCAAGATTGTAGTTACGTCAGATCCCGTATTTACTCTTGAGCCTTCTAGTAGAGAGATAATCGATAAAATATTTGAAGAAGAAGGAATCCCAAAGGATAATCAGATAATAGGCATATCCGTGAGGAATTGGAAGAATTCAAAAAATTTAGTGGATGTGGTTTCTAAAGCAATAGAATATATAGATAGCACATATGATGTAAAAACTGTTCTTATTCCTATGCACTATCCAGAGGATTTAGACATAAGTATGGAAATAGCACAAAAATCTAATAGTCCAAATTGTTATGTAATAAAAAACAAATATAGTGTAGAAGATATGATGGGTATAATTGATAGATTTGAACTTATTATTGCTATGAGACTCCATTCATTAATATATGCTGCAGCACAAGCAGTACCTATGATAGGATTAGTATATGACCCAAAAGTAGATGGACTTTTAGAAGTGCTAGAGGTATATGCTAAGTGTGATGCTGAAAACGTAGAGCTTATAGAATTATGCTCATTAATAGACAAAACTTGGAAAGAAAGAGCCAGCATCAAAAAGTCTTTAAATATAAAGAAGGAAGAGCTAAGAGAAAAAGCTTTAGATAATGTTAAAATGACACTAGATGTGCTAAAAAGCAGGTGAAATAATGAGTGAAAAAATAAGTATATTAGGCGTTAATGTTGATAAAATCACATTAAAAGATGCAGAAGAAAGGGTAAAATCCTTTTTAAATAGTAACACTATAAATACAATATATACCCCTAATACTGAAATCGTTATGGAAGCAAGAAATAATCAGGAATTAAAATCTCTTTTAAATAAAGGAGACCTAGTAATTCCAGACGGAATAGGGTTAGTTTATGCATCGAAGATTAAGAAAAAACCCCTTCTAGAAAGAGTTGCAGGCTCTGATCTATCTATGAGAATTCTTGATATAGCTAATGATGAAGGACATAGTATATTTATTCTTGGTGGCAAACCAGGTGTTGCTCAAATTGCCACAGAAAATATTAAAAAGAAATATCCTAATATAGATATTGCAGGGTACCATCATGGTTATTTCAAGGGCACACATATAGGACATAAAAACCACGAAGAAGAAAATGAAGTAATTAATATTATAAACAAAGCAAAACCAGACATAGTTTTTGTAGGATTAGGTGCACCAAAGCAAGAACAATGGATAGATGAAAACAAAGAAAAATTAAATTGTAAGGTAATTATAGGCAATGGAGGGACTGTAGATATTATAGCAGGAACCGTAAAAAGGGCACCAGAAGTATATCAAAGATTAGGATTAGAGTGGCTATATAGATTGCTTAAGGATCCTAGAAGAATAAAAAGACAAATAGTATTACCTAAGTTTGTTCTAATAGTTCTTTTTTCAAAGGATGAAATAGTAAAGTAGTTTTTAGCTCTTAGCTAACAGCTAGCAACTAACAAATAACAACTTACAGCTAAAATTGTCACCCTGAGGCAGATAGTTTAAGACTTACTTATGAAGGGGCTAGTTATATATACACATCGCAAGGAGGAAAAAATTTGGAAAGAATAAAGAAATATTGGTATAGACATTTAGCTGAGTATTTAGGAGTTACTGTAGGTACCTTTATAATGGCAATAGGCATTAATATATTTCTAGAGCCAAATACCATCGCACCTGGAGGAGTCACTGGTCTTGGAATAGTTCTCCAAAAAATAACTAATGGCTTAGTTACAGTATGGGCTACAAACCTTGTGGTAAACATCCCTTTATTTATAGCTGGAGTTATGATATTAGGTAAATCCTTTGGGGTAAAAACTTTATATGGAACATTTATACTCTCTTTTTTTCTATGGCTTATACCAGAGACAAATGCCACACAAGATTTATTACTGTCCTCAGTTTTTGGAGGGGTTATACTGGGGGCCGGTCTAGGTATAGTGTTCAAGGCAGGTGGAACAACTGGAGGCACAGATTTAGCTGGTGCAATAATGAATAGATTTTTTCCAGGATTAAGTACAGCAACACATATGATGATAGTAGACATGATAGTTGTAGTTAGTGCAGGTCTTGTTAATAAAAGAATAGACCTACCATTGTATTCAGTTATTGCTTTATACATACTAGTCAAAGTAATTGACATAATCCTAGAAGGTATCAGCTATGCAAAAGCATTCTTTATTATATCTGACCATCCAGAGGCCATTGGTAAAACTATATTAGAACAGCTAGATAGAGGAGTAACTATATTAAAAGGAAAGGGTTTATATTCAGGCTTAGATAAGGATGTACTTTTATGTGTTGTAAATAGAGCACAGATGGCAAAAGTGAAAGAGATAGTTAGTCAAGTTGACAAAAAAGCCTTTATTATGATAACAGATATGCATGAGGTATTAGGAGAAGGCTTTAAAGAAATGAAAACAGAATAGGAGGAGATATTGTGAAAGAGCTTAAGGAAATAGCACTTAATATCAGAAAAGATATTGTTAGGATGACTCATGGCGCAAAGTCAGGACACCCAGGAGGATCCTTGTCAGCATGCGAGATAATGACAACCCTTTATTTTAAAGAAATGAGAATAGACACTAGCAATCCTGAGTGGAAGGATAGAGATAGATTTGTATTATCTAAAGGTCATGCTACACCTGTTTTATATGCTACACTATCTCAAAGAGGATTTTTCCCTAAGGATGAATTATCCAACTTTAGAAAGATAGATTCTATATTACAAGGGCATCCAGATATGAAAGGCATACCAGGAGTAGATATGTCAACAGGCTCTTTGGGGCAAGGACTTTCAGCTGCAAGCGGCATGGCTTTATCAGCTAAGCTCGATAACAAGGATTTTAGAGTTTATGCATTAGTGGGAGATGGAGAAATTCAAGAAGGAATCGTATGGGAGGCAGCGATGCTGGCTGCTCACTATAAGCTTGATAATCTTACAGTGTTTTTAGACCATAATGGCTTACAAATTGACGGATTAAACAAAGATGTTATGAATGTAGAGCCAATAGATAGAAAGTTTGAAGCCTTCGGCTGGAATGTATTAAAAATAGATGGGCATGATTTTGAGCAGATTTTAGAAGCTTTAGATAAGAGTAAAAATACAAAAGGGAAACCAACTATCATCATAGCTAAAACGGTCAAAGGCAAAGGTGTTTCATTTATGGAAAACCAAGCCAACTGGCATGGAACCGCACCAAATGATGAGCAAGCACAAAAAGCGTTTATAGAGCTTGGAGGTGAACTGTAATGACAATGATGGCTACAAGAGATGCATATGGTGAAGCATTAAAGGAATTAGGCAAAATAAATAAGGACATAGTAGTATTAGATGCTGACCTTTCAGGCTCAACAAAAACAGGGGTTTTTGCTAAGGAATTTCCTGAAAGGTTTATAAACGTAGGTATTGCAGAGCAAAATTTAATAGGAACAGCTGCTGGTTTAGCTACTACAGGGAAAATACCTTTTGCTAGTTCATTTGCAATGTTTGCTGCTGGCAGAGCTTTTGAAATAATAAGAAATTCAGTTGCATATCCTAAACTAAATGTAAAAATAGCTGCAACCCATGCAGGATTAACTGTTGGAGAAGATGGAGCCTCACATCAAGCTCTTGAAGATATTAGTATAATGAGAACTATACCTAACATGGTAGTTCTAAACCCGGCAGATGGAGTAGAAACAAAGGCTGCAATTAAAAAGGCTGCGGAGTATAAAGGACCAGTTTATATAAGATTAGGTAGAAGCAAGGTACCAGTGATTTTTGATGAAGAAAGCTACGAATTTGAAATAGGAAAAGGGATTAAGCTAAGAGAAGGTACAGATGTAACAATAATAGCTACAGGCATAATGGTATCATTAGCTATGGAAGCTGCTGAAATTCTTAAAAAAGAAGGATTAGAAGTAAGAGTAATAAATATCCATACTATAAAGCCTATAGATAAGGATATTATACTAGAGGCAGCACGAGAGACGAGGGCAATAGTAACAGCAGAGGAACACAATATTATTGGTGGTTTAGGAAGTGCTGTAGCAGAGGTATTAGTGGAAAGCTATCCGACTGTAATGGAGAGAATAGGAGTTATGGATACCTTTGGAGAATCAGGAAATGGAGATGAGCTTCTTAAAAAATATGGTTTAACAGCAGAAAATATAGCAGTAGCTGCAAGAAAAGCTATTGGGAGAAGATAAAATATTTATATATAAAAAGTCGTTTCTTATGACTAAGAAGCGACTTTTTTTCTTTATACTAAGGTCTAAAAGTACTCCTTGAAACAAAAAACAAGGAGTACTTTTATTTTTTATAGAAGCCCTCATATATATTATTCATAAAACACATAACTGTTGAATAATATATAAAGAATATATGTGTTAGGAGCGTTATATTCAAATAGGAGGGATTTTGTGAATAATAAAATCTGGATTCTTGTAATAATTGTCCTAGTTATTTTAGGAATAGTATTTATTCCGAAAATACTTAAGAACGAAGGTGATAAGGAAGTGAAATTTAAAACCCTTGAATTAAGTGAAGCACCACAAAAAATACAAGACTTAGTTCCCAAATACTTATATGAAGAAAGAGCTTTAGCATGCAAAGTAGATAATGAGGTATATATTATAGTTACTAGAGGAGAAAAAAGAACGGAAGGCTATTCAGTTTCTTTAAATAAGCTAATAAAAGTAAAAAATGATGGGAATTTCGATCTTATCGCCTATGCAAAATACAAAGACCCAAAGCCAAATGAAATGGTAGGACAGAGAATCACCTATCCTGTAGTAGTTGCTAAAGCTGAATTAGACAAATTACCTGATAAAATCAGACTTGAAATAGAATATGATAAATAAGGTCACCAGTTTACATATCTGGTGATTTTGGTTTTTTAGCCAGAAATTACATAAAGGAAATGAGAAGTTGAACAAGAATTAGTTTGCTTAGTATATACTTTAAAACGAGGAGGAATAATCATGAAGAAGCTTAAGAAGAAAATACTAATAGGTGCATTGACCTTAACTATATCAGTATCATCATCTAGTGCTTTTGCAGCAACCCATATAGTGAAATCAGGTGATACATATTGGAAAATAAGCAATTGGTATGGAGTAAGCCTAGACAGCCTACTCAAAGCAAACAATGCAAATTATAATAGTATATTATATATTGGAGATAAGGTAACTATACCAGAAAGCAATAGCTATAAAAATCATATAGTTCAAAAAGGAGATGATTTATGGAAGCTAAGCAATAAATATGGAGTTACTGTTAACGATATTGCAAAAGCAAATAATATATCTACAAGTAAAGTGTTATATGTTGGGGATGTACTTAAAATTCCAGTACATAATATTCCAATCAAGGAAACACCAGGTCCGCAATATGGAGAACTCCTCGATTGGTGGACAGAAGCCCAGTATGTAATACCTATGAATGCAGAATTTAAAGTGGTAGACTTTTACACAGGAAAGTCATTCAAAGTTAAGAGAACACAAGGAGCTAACCATATAGATGCTGAAACCTTAACCTTGAATGATACAAATATAATGAAAAGTGTATGGGGAGGAACTCTAAGCTGGTCAAGAAGGCCAGTTCTTATTGAGTACAATGGTAGAAAAATAGCAGCAAGCATGTCAAGCATACCTCATGCAGGCAATGAAAAATCAGAGGGAGGTAAATACACTAGCTGGAGAAGTGGAGGCTATGGTGCAGGTACAAACTTTGACTATATAAAAGGTAATGGCATAGATGGACATTTTGATATCCATTTCCTAAACAGTACAAGACATAGTGATGGAAAATTAGACCAAGAACATCAAAAAAATGTTAAGATAGCTGCAGGGATGAAATAATAGCTTTATATTTAATTGAGAGCATAGGATATAAAGACTAAGGCTAACTTAGCTTTATATCTTTTTAGCTTTTGTGGGTATTTAAGATAAGAATATAAATTTATAATATTAGAAGATTCTAAGGTATTCTTTATGCATTAGTATAACAAGAATTTTAGGAAGAGAGTTAAAGAACGAATATTGCAAAAAAAATTCCAATATGCTAATATAAAATTGAAGTTAAAATAATATAAATGAAAATTTAATAATGATTTGAGTGGAGAGTGAAGAGTGATAAGAACATTGACAAGCAGTGCTGTCAATGTAATTTGTTCGCTCTTTTTTATTCTCAAGAAGACTGTTTTTATACTTAATACTAAAAAGGCTATAAAACAAAAATGAAAACATATAAAAGGGGATGATTAGAAGTGAAGGAAAAGCTAAAGGAAAGGTTAAAAGAATTGACTAGTTTAGTTGGAGTATCAGGAAGTGAACAAGAAGTAGTTAAATATATGAAAAACAATCTAGAAAAGTATGCTGATGAAGTAATGGTAGATCCTTTTGGCAATGTTATTGCAACAAAGCATGGTAAAAATGCTGGACCAAAGCTGATGATTGCTGCTCATTCTGATGAAATTGGATTTAGTGTTAAGAATATCTTATCTGATGGGTTTATTTTGTTTAATAAAATTGGGATGGCATCAGATAAAGTATTAGAAGGCAGAAAGGTCCTAATAAAAGGCAGTATACCTGGAGTTATTGGAATAAAACCGGGGCATTTACAAACACCTGAAGAAACAAAAAAGGTGAATTCTAGTAAGGAGTGTTACATAGATGTAGGAGCTTCATCTAAAGAAGAAGTAGAGAGCTTAGGTATTGGAATTGGCGATCCGATTGGATATAGAAGTGATTTTATGGAAATGGCTAACAGTGATTATATCTGTACAAAATCTATTGACAACAGAATGAACTGTGCAATATTAATTGAATTATTTAGCCAAATCAAAGACTTGGAATTTGATGGTACTATTTATGGTGTAGTTACCGTTCAAGAAGAAACAGGAATGAAGGGCGCATTTATGGTTGGTAATAGGATAGAGCCTGACTATGCTATAGTAATAGACACCATACCATCGGGAGACACACCAGATGTCAATACAGAAAGAGATTTACCCATATACTTAGGGAAAGGTCCAGCATGTGTTATAGCTGATGGAATACTGCCTGGATTATTGTTTACTTATTCTCATCCAAGTGTTATTGAAATTATAAGAGAGCAAGCAAAGCTAGTAGATGTAAATGTTCAATATACAACTTTGGTAGGGGAAGGTTATGCAACAGACGCAGCACGCTTATCTTATTCGGGGAAAGGAATACCAACCGCTATGTTAGTAGTTCCTAGGAGATATTCTCACTCTCCAGTTGAGTTAGTTAATATTAATGACGCTCTAGGCTCACTTTCAATACTAGAGAATGTTGTCAAACAAAACGGCAAAAAAGAAATTAAATTTGTTTAATAACTAAATAGTATTCTATATGTTACTGTGGCTTTAGAGATTTATGGGAAGCAGTAGATGATTCTGTAGTAGAATATATGTAATCAGGTGTATACAAAAGGAAATAATTATTAGAGTGGAGAGTGAATAGTGTATGAAAAATAATAATCAAATTCCTTATCCAATTAGTGAAAATGATTGCATAGAAAAGATAGCAGTAATACTTGCATTAACCAGCAGTAGAGAAGAAGAAGAGCAATTCAAAAATATGTTTACAGAACAGGGCTATTCCTGTGTAGTAACAGGAGCATCTGGGCTGGACCATGATTTAAGAAAGAAAATAGTTAATTCAACTATAGGAGCATGCTTAAATTCCCAATTAATTGAAAAGGACCCCAAACAGGTACATGCCTTAGTGCATGCCACGGTTGAAGCCTGTTACAGCATAAAGATGGATGTATCTCTATGCCAGAGTTTCCAGCTTAAAATTGCAGTAGTAAAAAAACATGATTGGATTGCCGTGGCTATTTATGGGGACATGGCAATACACATGTTAACAAACCATAAAACTATAGGATTAGGAGTAATGCATTTTTAGATAGGCTAACAGGGCAATAAAAGCTAAGGAATTCTCTTAGCTTTTATTATTTCATCCTCAGTGATCACATAATCTACAGGAATATCATATTTTCCTTCCTTTATATGATGCGTAATTTGAATATTAAAGGCTAATGCAACTTTTGGAACAGATTTATGGATTTTGCTTAAAAATCTATCATAATACCCTCCGCCATATCCTATCCTATATCCTCGTCTATCAAAGGCTACACCTGGTACTAAAATTAAATCAATTAGCTCAGGATGTATTTCTCTAACAAATTCACTCTTAGGCTCAAGAATTCCATATGTGCTAGCTTCAAGCTCTTTATCATAATCGAATAGCTGTGACAAAATAAGTTGTTTATTTTCTACTACACTAATAGGAATGACTACATTTTTACCTTCCTTTAAAGCGGTTTTTATTATTTCCTCAGTTTTAACTTCATTTCTAAAATCAATATAGGCCATTATGTAATTTGATCTTTTATAATAATCGGTTGAAAATAATGATTTTGCAATAGACGAGCTTTTTTTCTCAAGCTCTTCTCTAGATATGTTTTTTCTTTTTTCTAGAATTTCAGCTCTTAAATTTTTCTTATCCATATTATTCCTCCAAATGCAATTAGATTCATCAAATTTATTATACAACACCTTGGCATATTTTACCCCTAGAAATTAGGAGCGAATAAACTATAGAATGTTAAGTAGGTATATAAATAGGCATTAAATGACTGATTTCAATATATTATTATATAAAAACTTAACCACATTATTGTATATTTTACCAATATTCAAAGAGAAAATACAAATATAGTAAAATAGTATAAAATTCCTACAAAAAAAGAAAAATTAATAGAGGAATTGTTTAAAAAGTGTCGAATATGAAACTTAATAGGGCTGAATAGACAGGAGTGATGTAGTTGATTAGATATGTTAATGTTAGCAAAGAATATGGTAACGGCTCTAAAGCTTTATCAAATATTAATATAAATATAGATAAGGGAGAATTCGTTTTTATAGTAGGATCCAGTGGAGCTGGTAAATCTACTTTAATGAAGCTTCTTTTAAAAGAAATAGAACCTACCTCAGGAAAAATTTATTTAAACAAATTAGACATAACAAAAATTAAAAACAGAAGAATACCCTATATTCGTAGAAATATAGGAGTTGTTTTTCAAGATTTTAGGCTTTTACCAAATAAAACTGTTTACGAAAATGTGGCATTTGCCATGGAAATAGTAGGTGCTTCTCCAAGGGAGATAAGAAGACAAGTACCTATGATCCTTAGTATGGTAGGGCTTAGCAATAAGGCCCACAACTACCCAAACCAACTTTCAGGAGGAGAACACCAGAGAGTATCTATTGCTAGGGCAATAGTTAATAGTCCTTCTGTGCTTATTGCAGACGAGCCTACAGGGAATTTAGACCCTGATACTGCTTGGGAAATAATGAAGCTAATTAAGGAGATAAATAGACGAGGAACCACAGTAGTTATGGCCACACATGCCAAAGAAATAGTAAATATGATGAAAAGAAGAGTCATAGCACTAGAAGCAGGCAAAGTAGTAAGAGATGAGCAGAAGGGTGTGTATGACCATGAAATTTAGAATTTTTACTAACATTATTAAACAAGGCTTCATTGGAGTGTGGAGAAACAGGACTATGAGTATTGCTTCGGTGGGCTCTGTTAGTGCCACATTAACTATACTTGGCATAGTACTGATACTTATTTTAAATATAAATACGGCAGCAAATACAACTAAGGATCAATTTGATGAAATACAGATATATCTAGAGGAAGAACTAACCGTTGAAGAAACAGAAAAAATAGGACAGGCTGTAAGTGATTATGAAGGAGTCAGTTCTGTAATATTCCAATCTAAAGAACAGGCTTTAGAAATAATGAGAGAAGAATGGGGAGATCAGGGATACTTACTAGAAGGTTTAGAAGAGAATCCTCTTCCAAACTCTTATATTCTCCAGCTTGAGGCTATTGAATATGCTAATCCAGTTGTTAATAGACTAAAGGGTTTAAAAGGTATTGAAGAAATTAAATACTATAAAGACATAGTTGAAAAGCTAATGACAGTAGCCAACTATGTTAGGATAGGTGGTCTAATTATCATTGGTATCCTGCTATTCATATCTGTATTTATTATTTCCAATACAGTAAAGATAACTGTAGCTGCAAGAAGAAAAGAAATAAGCATAATGAAGTATGTAGGTGCGACCAATGGGTACATCAGAGGGCCTTTTATGGTAGAAGGCATGCTTCTAGGACTTATTGGCACAATAATTTCAATTTCAATAGTGTATTACGGATACAAATATTTAGTTTCATCACTTAACGAAAAGCTATATGTGCTGTTTACTGTTTACATGATACCACCTGGAACTATGTTTAATGATATTGCAATTATTTTCATAGCAATAGGAGTTGGTATAGGGCTACTAGGAAGTATTATTTCACTTAAGAAGTTTTTAAATGTTTAACAAAGGGGGAGAAGCTGCTTGAAGAAAAAAGTCTTATATATTTTATTAGCTATAATGTTGCTGGTAAATAGTACGGCAGTTTATGCCAGCTTAGACAAATTAAATAAAGAGTTAGATAAAAACAACAAGAAACAAGAGCAATTAAAGAAAGAGCAAAAAGAAAACAAGAAAAACATAGAGCAAACCAATAAGGAAATAACTAGATTAGACAAACAAGTTGATCAGACTAACAATGAATTAGAGGGAATAATAAAACAATTAAGCGATTTAAATGAACAAATTGAGGTTACCAAGCAAAATCTTCAAGAGGCAGAAGAAAATCTAGAAAATAGAAACGATACTTTAAATTCAAGACTTAGAGTAATGTATAAAAACGGAGCAGTAGGATATCTAGAAGTACTTCTTGGCGCTAAAGATATAAGAGATTTTATGACTAGATTAGATATGGTAAAGAGTATAACAAATCACGATGTAAATATGCTAAAATATATGAAGGAACAAAGAGATGCTATTGAGACTAACAAGGTTGCACTTGAGGCTCAGCAAAAATCCGTTGAAATAACTAAGAAAAACATAGAGGTTAAGAAGAAAGACTTGGAAGTAGCTACTAGAGCAAAAGAAAATCTTATGAGGAATTTAGAAAAAGAAAAGAAAACTCTAGAAAAGCTTGAAGATGAGTTACTTGCTGAAGCAAATAGATTAGTTGAAGAAATTAGAAAAAATCAAAGAAATACAGCATATGTTAATGGAAAAATGTTATGGCCTGTATCAGGTCATACAAGAATAAGCTCATACTTTGGCTATCGAATACACCCAATCTATAAGACAAAGAAAATGCATACAGGTATAGACATTCCAGCACCTACTGGAACTCCTATATTAGCTGCCAATGAAGGAGTAGTACAGTTTGCAGGTACATTAGGCGGATATGGTAAAGCGGTGATCATAGACCACGGTGGAAAGATTACAACCCTATATGCACATAACTCTTCCCTATTAGTAAAAGAAGGAGATAGTGTTAAAAAGGGTCAAACCATAGCAAAAGCAGGAAGCACAGGAGTATCAACAGGTCCACATCTTCACTTTGAAGTAAGAAAAAATGGTGCTTATGAGGACCCAATACCATGGGTAAAAGGAAATTAAAGGGCATAAATGCCCTTTTTTTATGACCTAACCCGATTTCCTGAATGTTTTTATCAGGAAATCGTTGGTAGGTCAAACGCAACGAGCACCAAATTTATGTGAGCGATAGCGAGCAAA
>NZ_FNQE01000042.1 GCF_900107485.1 Proteiniborus ethanoligenes | reverse complement strand
TCCATCCGAAAACTTCCTCTAATGTAACTCGTTCGACTTGCATGTGTTAAGCACGCCGCCAGCGTTCATCCTGAGCCAGGATCAAACTCTCAAATTAAAGTTTTCCTACTCATTAAAATTGTTTGGTTTTTGTGTCTTTCGACTGTAAACCTTTTTACTGGCTTCTCACTGTTCAATTTTCAAAGACCAACTTTATTATCTCCCCGAAGGGCTTTAGTTCTTTGTGTCCCTTAGGACCAACTTTATTAGCTCCCCGAAGGGCTTTAGTTCTTTGTGTCCCTTAGGACCAACTTTATTAGCTCCCCGAAGGGCTTTGGTTTGTCACCCTCATTACCAGTGACTCTTACTACTATATCAAACTCCAAATAAATTGTCAAGTGTTTTTTCTTGTTTTTATTTTGTTGTTTTTGTTGATATTGAATGACAACAGAATTTAATATACCATGCTAAGATATAATTTGCAATAGTTATTTTAATTTTTATTTAGTTATATATTTTTTTCAGTTCTTTTTTGAATTTCTCAATAATCTTTTTCTCCATTCTAGATACGGTCATTTGAGATATATTTAGCTCTTTAGCTATTTCAAATTGAGTTTTTTTGTCAAAGTATCTATCTCTTAATATTTTTTTCTCCATACTATTTAGCTTCTCTATATTTTTTTCTAAAAAATCATTATTTTCTATTGTTGTAAAGTATTTGTCGTCTTCCCCTATTAACTCTGCTAAATTTATATCTTTATCATCGTTGTTTGCATCAAATACTACATCTAAAGAATGAGGGGCATATACTTTGCTAGCCTCCATAGCTTCTAATATTTCTTCGGAGGAGCATTGTAAATATTCGGCTAATTCATCAACAGTCGGAGTTCTTTGTAAGGTTTGGCTTAGTAAATTTTTAGATGTGTTTATTTTTTTTGAAAGCTCTTGTATTCTCCTTGGAACCCTTATTGTCCATCCTTTGTCACGGAAATATTTTTTTATCTCTCCTATTATTGTGGGCGTAGCAAAGCTAGAGAACTCATATCCCTTTGATAAATCGTATCTATCTACTGCATAGATAAGGCCTATGCAAGCTACTTGGTAAATATCATCGTAGTCTATTCCTCTGTTTACATATTTTTTAGATAATATCTCCGCTATATATAAATGTCTTTTTATAAGTTCTTCTCTAATAAACTCTTCTCTTTTTTCACTATATCTTTTAAATAGCTCTTTATTAGTAGCTTTATCGAAATCATCTATCCTTTTTTCTCCACCTACTACGCCTATTGTCATATAATATCATCCTTTATGTGCTTAGTCATTCTTATTTCTGTTCCCTTTCCTTCATCGCTAACAATTTCCACTTCGTCCATAAGAGAATTGATAATAAATATCCCTAAACCCCTTTCTCCTATTTCTTCAATATTAACTTCTTTAAGGTTTTCAGTATCAAAGCCTTTACCTGCGTCTTTTACAGTTATGACCAATTTATCTGTGTGCATGTAAAACTCTACATCAAAGTTTTCATTTTTATCATCTAATCCGTGCTCTATAGTATTGGTACAAGCCTCTGCAATGGCAACTTTAATATCTTCTATTTCTTCTATATTAAAACCCATCCTATTAGCAATAGCAGAACTAGTAAGCCTAACCACATTCACATACTCAGCTTTGTTTGGCATACTAAGCTTTATACAATCATACCTTGTATCTATTTTACTTGCCATTTTTATAAATCACTCCTCAATGAGAAATACTTTATCTAAACTCGTTAAATCAAATAACTTTTTAATATTGGGTTTGATTTTCTTGATAATTATGTTTTTATTGTTTTCTTTAGCTTTTTTTAAAGCACTTATGAGCACTCCTAGCCCTGTGCTGTCAATATAAGATAATTTTTCTCCGTTTATTATTATATCTCCTATTTTTTCATCTAGAGCTTCTATAAGTGTCTCTTTAAAATTAGGTGCTGTATATATATCTAGCTCTCCAACCAAGTATACCATCCATGACTCTAAGCCTTCATCAAATTTTTTAATTATTTCAAGTGACATAATTTCCCCTCCTTTTTGTTTCTATATCTCTGTATTTATATATTATAATATCATATGGCTAATGTAAATGTGTTTAGAAAAAGAAAGCGTACTGATTAAAGTACGCTATTCTAATTCTTCCTCTTCATCTGATACAACTGTTGCAACGGAAACTACTTTATCATCTTTGCCGAATCTCATTAAGGTTACTCCTTGAGTAGTCCTTCCCATCCTTGAAATATCTGAAACTTTCAATCTTATTATTACTCCTGAAAGACTTATTAGCATTACTTCATCATCATCTTCTACTATTTTTGCACTAATTAATTCGCCAGTTCTATCTTTTATATTATATGTCTTTACGCCTTTTCCTCCTCTTGATTGAACTCTGTACTCATCAAGAGAAGTTCTTTTCCCATATCCATACTTACTTATTACAAGTAAATCCTTGCCTTCTTCTACCATTCCCATTCCTACT
This sequence comes from Proteiniborus ethanoligenes, assembly GCF_900107485.1. Classification (NCBI taxonomy): domain Bacteria; kingdom Bacillati; phylum Bacillota; class Clostridia; order Eubacteriales; genus Proteiniborus; species Proteiniborus ethanoligenes. The sequence goes on along the minus strand of NZ_FNQE01000042.1, from coordinate 14,962 downwards.
ATTCTATCACCTTCGTTTAAGGTTATCGCCTTTACTCCCATTGCAGTTCTGCCCATGTCTCTTACATCTTTTTCATTAAACCTAATTGACATACCACTTGAAGTTACTAATATTAAGTCATTTGTTCCATCAGTACTTTTTACACTTATTAGCTCATCATCTTCTTTTAAGCTAATAGCTATTATTCCACTTTTTCTTATGTTTTCAAATTGATCTAATTTGGTCTTCTTAATTATACCTTTTTGTGTAACAAGGACAAGAAAATCATCTGGACTAAAATCTTTTATTGGTATTACAGCAGAAATACTTTCTCCTGAATTTAATTGAAGAAGATTAATAATTGCTGTACCCTTTGCTTGTCTTTTAGCTTCTGGTATTTCATATGCTTTTAAACTATATACTCTTCCTTGATTAGTGAAGAATAATATATTATCATGTGTTGAGGTCACAAAAAGATGCTCAATAAAATCTTCTTCTCGGGTTGTGAGTCCTGTTACTCCTCTCCCGCCTCTTTTTTGTGCTTTATAAGTATCTTCAGGTATTCTCTTAATGTATCCAAAACGAGTTAGCGTGATAACAACATCTTCTTCTTGTATCATATCTTCTATGTCTATTTCTTCAGCCGAAGGCTTTATTTCAGTTCTTCTTTCATCCTTATAGTTTTCTTTTATCTCTATTAGCTCTTCTTTTATAATTTGGTATACAAGCCTTTCATTTGCAAGTATTTCTTTTAATCTGTTTATTTCTATTATAAGGGCCTCGTATTCTTCTTCTATTTTATCTCTCTCAAGTCCAGTAAGTCTTTGGAGACGCATATCTAATATAGCTTGAGCCTGCTTTTCAGTTAAGCTAAAGTTGTTCATTAAGCCTTCTTTAGCATCGGCTGCTGTTCTTGAACCTCTAATTAGCTTTATTATGGCGTCTATGTTGTCTAATGCTATCCTTAGGCCTTCTAATATATGTGCTCTTTCCTCTGCTTTTCTTAAATCAAACTGTGTTCTTCTTACTATTACTTCTTTTTGATGATCAAGGTAGTGCCTAAGCATTTGCTTTAAGTTTAGTAATTTTGGCTCATTATTTACTATGGCTATCATTATTATACTAAAGGTATCTTGAAGCTGAGTTTGTTTGTATAGATTATTTAGTACAATATTGGGATTAGCATCTCTTTTAATTTCTATTACAATTCTCATTCCTGTTCTATCGGATTCATCTCTTAGGTCTGAAATTCCTTCAAGATTCTTTTCACGAACCAGCTCTGCAATTTTTTCTATAAGCCTAGCTTTATTTACTTGGTATGGGATCTCAGTAATAATAATAGAGGATCTTCCTTTGCTATTCTGCTCAATTTCAGCTTTAGCTCTTACTACTACTTTTCCTCTTCCTGTTCTATATGCTGCTTTAATGCTTTCCATACCCATTATTGTAGCACCTGTAGGGAAGTCAGGCCCTTTGATGCATTCTAAAAGATCATCAACCTGTACCTCAGGATTATCTATCATCATAATTGCTCCATCTATAACTTCTCCTAGGTTATGAGGTGGAATTGATGTTGCCATACCTACTGCTATTCCCGAAGAGCCATTTACTAAAAGATTTGGAAATCTACTAGGTAGTACTACTGGCTCATTTAATGTTTCGTCAAAGTTTAGTCTATAGTCTATAGTTTCTTTTCCTATATCTCTAAGCATCTCTAGAGTTATTTTAGACATTCTAGCCTCTGTATAACGCATTGCTGCTGCACCGTCACCGTCAATTGAGCCAAAGTTTCCGTGACCATCAACTAACATATATCTAGTTGAAAAATCCTGTGCTAGCTTTACCATTGCATCATATACTGAGGTGTCTGAGTGAGGATGGTACTTACCTAAGGTATCCCCTACAATACGTGCAGACTTTCTGTGGGGCTTATCAGGTGTGAGGCTAAGTTCATTCATAGAATAAAGTATTCTTCTGTGTACAGGCTTTAATCCATCTCTTACATCAGGTAATGCCCTGCTTACTATTACACTCATTGCATAGTCTAAATAAGATGTTTTCATTTCGTCTTCTATGTTTATTGGTAAAATATTTCGTTCTTCGTTGCTCATTATATTCCTCCTAAGAATATTCCTTTTAACTATATGTTACCATTTAATTATAAACTTTTTACATATAAAAATCAAATATTTGAAATGAGAAGATAGGTTTATATTTTATTATGTTACTTTATACTAAATAAAAACATTCAGGAAATCGGGTTAGGCATTTCCCGCAGTCTCGAAACACAAATTTGTTCACTCCCTTCAGTCGTACAAATTTGGTTCTCGTTGCGTTTGACCTACCTACGATTTCCTGATAAAAGCGTTCAGGAAATCGGGTTAGGCATTTTCCGCAGTCTCGAAACACAAATTTGTTCACTCCCTTCGGTCGTACAAATTTGGTTCTCGTTGCGTTTGACCTACCTACGATTTCCTGATAAAAGCATTCAGGAAATCGGGTTAGGTCATAAAAAAACTGTGAGTAAAAACCCACAGTTTAGAATTTATCATAATATATGATCTCTTCTGGTATTCCTTTATCTTTGAGAACAGCTGTTACCGAATCTATCATTGGAGGATTTCCACAGAGATAGGCTTCTTTATTATCTCCGTCTATAATATATTTTTCTAAGGCATTATTAACCCTTCCCTTTTCCCCTGTCCAGTTATGTTCCTCTGTAATCCTTGAAAGACAAGGAACAAACCTAAAGTTTGGTAAGATGCTTTCCAGTTCCTTAATTTCATCTAATAAGAATAAGTCCTCTGGTGTTTTAGCGCCAAAATATAAAGTTGCTTTTCTATTTATATTGTTTTCTTTCATATGATAAAGTATAGAGAGTATAGGAGCCATACCGGTGCCTACTGCAACTAAAACTATTTCCCTGTTGTTATCATCATGAAAATAAAAATCACCATAAGGACCATTAAAGCTTACCTTATCTCCTTCTTTAAGTATTTTGTGGACATAGGTAGTGGCCTTGCCTTCTGGAACATAGCCTATTATTAAGTCAATATAGTTCTTATGATAAGGTGGTGAAGCTATAGAGTAAGCTCTATATACCTCTTCATCATTTCCTTTATAAATAGGTGCCTTTAGCTGGATATACTGTCCTGGCTTAAAATTTATTTCTTCTCCTTCTTTAAGCCTTAATCTCAGCTTCTTTATTACAGAAGTCATGTCTTCTATGGATTCTACTATAGCTTCATATTCTTTTACATTGAATAGTTCTTCTGGAATTTCAATTTTTATCTCTTGCTTTACCTTGCATTGACAAGAAAGTCTTATTTTATTTTCAAGCTCATCCTTTGTCATAAAGGGTGTTTCTGTGGGGAGTACTGGTCCACCACCTTCTAAAACCTTAACCTTACAATATCCGCAGGTTCCTTTTCCGCCACAAGCAGAAGGTATAAAAATCTTTTGCTCCATCAGTGATGATAATAAAGAGGAGCCTCCCTCAACTATATACTCTTTGTCATTATTAATAATGATTTTGACCTCTCCATAATTATTTATAGTACGATCTGCAAGGGTTAACAAAAATGCAAGTATCCCAGTAATAGCTGTTATTGTAACAGTTGTTGTTATTATTGTATTCATATTATTTCCCCCTATTGAATCTGTACTATGCCTGAAAAGCCTACAAAGGCTAAGGCCATCAGACCTATTACAATTATAGTAATTCCCGGTCCTTCTAATCCTTTTGGAACACTTGCCTTTTTAAGTCTTTGTCTTATCCCAGCCAGTGCTACTATGGCTAAAGTCCAACCAATTCCAGAGCCTATACTAAAACCAATTGATTGAAGAAGTGTGTACTCACGAATCACCATAAATAGTGAAACTCCTAATATTGCACAGTTTACTGTAATCAATGGTAAGAATATTCCAAGGGCATAATATAAGTTTGGTAAATATCTTTCAACTATCATTTCAACTAATTGTACAAAGGCTGCTATACTAATAATAAACACTATAAATCTCATATATTCTAGGTTAAGAGGTACTAAAATTTTGAAATATATTATGTAGTTTAGTATTGTAGTAAATGTAAGAACAAAGGTAACTGCCTGACCAAGTCCTAATGATGTTTTAATCTCACTAGATACCGCTATAAATGAACACATACCAAGAAAATTACTAAGTATCATGTTATTTGTAAATATAGCTGCTATGAAAATTACAAAAGGATTAAGTTCTATCATGCTTTAACTACCTCCCCCTTATTTTCTTCTTTTTCTGAAGATATACTTCTGGCTATCCAAATGACCACTGCCAAAACAAAGAAGGCTCCTGGTGGCATTATCATTATTGTCCAGTTAGTCCACCAATCTCCTAATACTTTAAATCCAAATATAGTTCCAAATCCTAAAAGTTCTCTAACAAAAGCAATAGATAAGAGAACTAATGTATATCCTGTACCTGAAGCAATTCCATCAAGAAAAGAATTTAAAGGAGGATTTTTTTGAGCATAGGCCTCGCAACGTCCCATTATTATACAATTTGTTATTATAAGTCCTACATAAGGTCCTAATGCTTTACTCATCTCTGGATAATAGGCTTTTAAAAAAATATCTACTATGATAACAAATACAGAAATAATCAGTACCTGAACCATCATCCTTATATGTTTTGGAGTAAATGTTCTAATAATAGAAACAGTAAGCTCAGAAAATGCTGTAACAAATATTAAGCCTAGCCCCATTATAAGTGAATTAAGCATAAGATTTGTAACCGCTAATGCAGAGCATATACCTATAATTTGTCTAAACACTGGATTATCCTTCCATAATCCCATGATGAAAATCTTTTTTGGACTATCTCCAGCCATTTATTTCCCCCCTTTATTTTCTTTTATAAACTCATCTATATCTTCATTTATAAACTTACTTACAGATTTTGATGTAAGGGTAGCACCGGCTATGGCATCTACATTGCCTCCAGCTGCCGGCTTGTATACTATATAATTTCCATCATTAACATCTGTCAATTTCAATCCTCTAAATTGCTTTTTAAACCAATCCTCAGATATTCTTCCACCAAGACCTGGTGTTTCGCTGTGGGATACGAAATCTATTCCTAATAATTCACTAAAGTCCTTAGATATTGCAGCAAAGCCTTCAACTGAACCCCAAAGTCCAGAACCGTTTATTGGGAAAGCATAGCCTATGATTTCATTATCCTTTTTTGCAGTATATACAATTTGTCCTCCTAAATTCTCTTTACTAATGTATTTATTAAAGGTTTCTTCTAATATTTTTGGTTCATGGGAAGGTGGTTCTATGTTGAAAACATACAGAAGTGTTTTTCTTAATTCGGTTTCCTGATTATATGTGATTACATCAGCTGTGCTATAATTGAGAAATGCGAGAATTGCAGTGAAAAAAGCAGTTATTATTATCATGAAAACAATGGGAAAACTAAATGACTTTTTCATACAGTCACCTCTTTTCCTTTATTTTTAACCCCTTTTTTTGATTTTTTATAATGATTTACACCTTCATCAATTATTGGTGCAAAAGTATTTCCAACTAATATTGCAAACATCATACCGCCTGCAAATAGTGCATATCCACGTATTATTACTGTTACAATTCCTATTAGAATACCATATATCCATTTTCCTTCTTTAGTCTTTGGAGAAGAAATTGGATCTGTAGCCATAAATACTGTTCCAAAGAGAAACCCTCCAGCAAGAACGCCAAAAATAGGATTAGGGACTTGAGCAAAGCCTAAAAAGTATAAAATACTACTAAGACCTGTAAAACCAACTATTACTCCTGCCATAGTCTGCCAAGCTGCTACTTTTTTATAAATTAAATATACTCCTGCTAAAATTATTAGTATGGCACTTGTCTCCCCAAGAGAGCCAGCTACATTTCCTAATAATAGTTTTATTGACGAAGCCATCTGTCCTGTTTCTCGAAATACAAGCATAGGTGTTGCCTGTGAAATAGCATCTATGTTTTCAGTAAGATATGTCCCAAATCCACCTGGAAAGCCTAGTGCTGATTTAGACCATTGTATAGTCAATTGCTCGGGAAAAGACACATAAACAAAGGCTCTAGCTACTAATGCAGGATTAAATATGTTCCTTCCAAATCCTCCAAAAACCTCTTTTCCAAAGACAACTCCAAAGATAATTCCTAAAGAGGCTATCCAAAATGGAGTACGTGCTGGAAGGGTAAGCACATAGAGAATGCATGTTACAAAAATTGCCTCTGAAACTTTTTTTCCGTACTTTTTTTCAAATATCCATTCTGTTGCTACCCCAAAAATTGTTACCCACAAAAGAAGTGCAAAGGATCTCCATCCAAAAAAATAGATAGAAGAAATAATTAAAGGAATTAAAGATATAATTACTGTTCTCATCATTTTTTGTGGTGTAAAATATTTTTTTGTGTTAATTAGAGACAAAAAAATCACCCCCATGGTTTGTTTGTTTAATATTTTACTATTTAAGCTATACTAATATAAATAGTCCCACTTAAAAGATATATTCCCTAAAATAGCTATAGAAAACATTTTTATCCGGAACATTATAAATATATAAAGGAAAAAGACTTATATCCATCAGTTTTGATGAAATTATAAGCCTTTTAAATACATATATTATAAATTTAATTTAGAATTAGGATATCTTTTAGCTTTAAAGCCTCTCAAATATACCTGCAGCTCCCATGCCACCCCCAATACACATGCTAACTAATCCATATTTTAGGTCTCTTTTTTCCATTTCATAAATTAGAGATGTTGTGAGTCTAGCTCCTGTAGCGCCTAATGGGTGGCCTAATGCTATTGCTCCACCATTTTTATTTACTATTTCTTTATTTATTCCTAGTTCGTCAATACAAGCAATTGCTTGAGCTGCAAATGCTTCATTTAGCTCAATAATTTGAATATCGCTTAGTTCCATATCTGCATATTTTAAAGCCTTAGGTATTGCATATATAGGACCTATGCCCATAATATCTGGATCACATCCTGCTACAGCAAAAGACTTTAATGTTGCTAAGGGCTTTAACCCTAATTCTTTAGCTTTTCTTTCAGACATAATTACTAGTGCACTAGCACCATCAGTCATCTGTGAAGAATTATTCCCTGTAACTGTTCCGTTAAACTTAAATGCAGGTCTTGAACTTGCAAGCCTATCTGGCGTAATACCATCTTTTAAATCATCTGTTTCTACAATTCTTTTTGCTCCATTTATTTCTATTTCAACAGAAATAATTTCATCTTTAAATCTTCCTGTTTTTACAGCATCTTCTGCTTTAATAAAACTGTTGTATGCAAATTTATCTTGCATTTCTCTAGTTACATTATATCTTTTTGCTACTTCCTCAGCTGTAAGTCCCATTGCAAGATAGTATTCGGGATAGTTTTCCATAAGATAAGGATTGGGACAAAGCTTCATCCCTCCTAGTGGTATAGTACTCATACTCTCAAATCCTCCTGCAATAACTACATCAGACCATCCAGCCATTACCTGCTGAAATCCTAATGCCACCGCTTGCAATCCAGAGGAACAAAATCTATTTATAGTCATAGCTGAGCTAGTATTTGGTAGCCCTGCTCTTAAGGCAATGGTTCTTGCTGCATTAAATCCCTGCTCTAGTTCAGGAAATGCACAGCCCATTATAACATCATCTACATCATTTTTGTCTAAATTAGGGATTCTATCTAAGGAGCCTTTTACTGCAATAGCAGCTAATTCATCTGGTCTTATATCTTTAAGACTCCCTCTATTTGCTCTACCTAAAGGTGTTCTTACTGCTGATACTATTACTGCTTTATTCATAAACTGCACCTCCCTTAGTTTCTTAATGGTCTACCTGTTTTTAGCATATGCTCTATTCTTTCTTGAGTTTTTTGTTCTCCACATAAGCTTACAAAAGCTTCTCTTTCTAGATCTAATAGGTACTGCTCATCTACCATACTATTATTAGGAATATTTCCTCCGCAAAGTACATAGCCAATTTTATTTGCTAAATAGTGTTCGTACTCTGTAATAAATCCTCCTTTATACATCTGATAAGTACTATATTTTAATAATGCATAGAGTCCTTCTCCACCTACTCTAATTTTTTTGTTCCTATTATTGTTTTTAGGATTTTCAAATAAGTGTAGTACATCATTTTTAGCAGTAAAAAGCTGCCTATCCTTGTTCATGATTATTTTATCCATAGACCTTAAATATCCAATTTTCTTAGCATCTGGCTCACTTTTTGAAACTTTCCCAGTTGTAATAGTTTCAAAGTTCTTTAGGACTAAAGGTGTTAAATCTATATTTTTATTGTCATTTATATTTTCTTGTGATTTAATAAGCAATTCTTTTGTTCCACCACCCCCTGGCAATAATCCTACCCCAACCTCTACAAGACCTATGTAGAGCTCAGCGAAGCTTCTTGCTTGACTACAATGCATGGTTATTTCAGCTCCAGCTCCTAAAGCCATACCATAGGGTGCTGCAACAATTGGCTTAGAAGAATATTTAATAGCCATATTCATATTTTGGAAATCTGATACCAGTTCGTCTATTGTATCCCATTTTTTTTCACGAGCGCTATTTAAAATAAATGGAAGATTTGCTCCTACGCAGAAGTTTTTACCTATGCTAGATATAATCATACCTTTATAATTTTTTTCAACCTCTGATATAGCCTTATGAGTAAATTCTACAACTTCGCCAGTAACACTACTATTAGGTGAATGTAATACAAAACAGGCTACATTATCTCCCATATCTATAAGTGAAGCATGATCATTGTTTATAATAACCTTTCCTTGTTCTTTAAGACTATTTGCGGAGATATTTTTGGAATTTAAATCTAGCTTTTTATCGCTATAAAATTGCTCTTTTCCAGAATTAAGTAGCTCATTAACTATAGGAGGAATTGTTTCTCCTTCCATTTTCATTTTTTCCGTTGATTTCCTAACCCCAATTAAATCCCATAGCTCAAAAGGTCCTACTTCCCAGTTAAATCCCCATTTCATTGCATTGTCAATATCTTTTATGCTATCAGATATTTCGGGAACTAAACCTGCTGTAAATAACAAGGTGTTTTTAATTACGTCCCACAAAAAATTTCCTGGCTTTCCTTCTCCATATACTAAAGTCTGTAATTTCTCTTTAAGAGTTTTAGCTTTTTTAGCCTCTTCTAGTTCTATGAATTCTACCTTTTTCTTAGGTCTATAATTAAAAGTTTCTGGCTCTAGTACTAAAATATCTTTTCCTTCTTTTTTATAGAATCCTAGTTTTGTTTTATCCCCTAAATAACCTTTGTTGACCATTTCCTTTATATAAGATGGGAAATTTAATATTTCTTTTTCTTTTAGCTCTTTTATATTTTCTTTTAAATACTCAGCTACAAATAAAGCAGTATCGTTTCCTATCATATCTAATAATCTAAAAGTTCCCGTTTTAGGCCTACCTATTTCAGTTCCTGTAAGTGCATCAGCTTCTTCAAAGGTAAGATTGTGCTGATATATTTTATGTATAATTAAACCAAGAGAATATATTCCTATTCTATTAGCTATAAAACCAGGAGTATCTTTTGCTATAACTACACCTTTTCCAAGTTTGTTTTCACAGAACAGTGTCATATACTCTAAAATTTCTGGTTTTGTATGATTTGAAGGAATAATCTCTAGAAGCTTCATATGTCTAGGCGGATTGAAAAAATGAGTAACAAAAAATCTATCTTTTAGCTCCTTGTTTAATGCTTCGCTTAATGAGTTAACAGATATTCCTGATGTATTTGTACTTATGAAAGCATCTTCTTTTAAATACATTTGTATTTTTTCATATAACTCTTTTTTGATTTTTTCATTTTCAACTACAGCTTCTATTACCCAATCCACTTCTCTTAAAAGCTCTAAATCATCTTCTAAATTACCAAACTTTATTAAATCAATGTTCTCTCCTGTATATAGAAGCATTGATTTTTTATCTTTCATTCTTTCTCTAGCATTTAACACTAATCTATTTTTTACTTCCTTATGATTTAATGTTAAACCTTTTTTCTTTTCATCTTCATTTAATTCCTTAGGAGCTATATCTAATAATATTACTTCTAGTCCACAGTTGGCTAAATGAGCCGCTATTCCAGCTCCCATTAGACCAGAACCTAAAACTGCTACTTTTCTAATATAATACACAATGATCCCTCCTATATCAAAATTAAAGAAAGAGACAAATAAATTATTTTAATAATAAATTCTAAGTTTTTTAAGAATATTTTTATAAAACCTATTTATATAATATTTGAATACTTGTCCCTTTCAAAAGAGAGTATATAGCTAAAAACCTTTAAAATTAGGCTTTCTTTTTTCTTTAAACGCAGCTACGCCCTCTTTATGATCTATTGTTTGCATACATACTGTTTGTATATTTGACTCTATTTCTGTAATTGATTCTAAACTTAATTCATAAGTTTTATTCAATATTTTCTTCATTGAGCCAAGTGCTACCGGCGCTGAATCTGCTAATCTTTGTGCAAATTTATATGTAGCTTCCTCCAGCTCATTTTCCTCTAGTACACAATTAACTATATCCATTTTAAAAGCCCTTTCAGCATCTATAATATCAGCTGTAAACATTAGCTCTTTAGCTTTATGTAACCCAACAACTCTAGGTAATAAAAATAACCCACCACAATCTGGAACAAGTCCCACCTTTACAAAGCTTTGAGTAAACTTTGCTGCTTTAGAACAATATATTATGTCACAAGCTAAGGCTATGTTAAACCCTGCTCCTGCTGCTACACCATTTACCATTGCAATAATAGGCTTTTCTATATTCATTATAAACGTTGCCAGCTCACCAGCCTTAGCTATAAAATTTCTTGCCTCTATTGGATTGTTTAGTTGTTCTAGATAGAACAAATCTCCTCCTGCACTAAAAGCTTTGCCATTTCCAGTTAATATAGCTACTCTTACTTCATCATTGCTTTTTACTTCCTTAAGTGCTTCTAATAAATCATTTACAAGTTCGTTATTAAATGAATTAAAAGAAGCAGGCCTATTAAGAGTAATTTTAGCAATTGCATTTTGTATCTGAACAATTACTGTTTTTTCTCTCATCTTTAACACTCCTGTTTTTATACTTTTTTTACTCTAATAACAAATAGATTTATTATTTAAATTAGTATAAACTTTAAGCATGCAAATCTCTTTATAATTTTTTATGTAGCTTTAAAAGCTCCAACAACATATCATCCCTAAACTTTACTAAATCTTCAACATTGTTTCCCATTTCTGGTGCTCTTCCTAGGATAGATTCTTCTACTCCTTCATGCACAATATCTTTCCAGCCCTCTGGCCAAGTTTTCCAATCCGCCATATCCTTCCACCACATTTCTACTGATGGTCCTATATGAGATAATATCCCTCTAATTCCATAAGGCCCTCCTCCTAGATGATAGAGTAAATTAGGACCCATTGTTGCATAGCGTAGTCCTGGTCCATAGCAGGTTGCTTTGTCTACATCTTCAACAGTACATACTCCTCTATTTACTAAATCTACAGCCTCTCTATATAAAGCCATTTGCAATCTATTTGCTATAAACCCTAAAGCTTCTTTTTTTAATATAATGGGCTCTTTTCCTAATAATTTGTAAAATTCATATGCAGCATCTAAAGCTTCCTGACTCGTATTGTCGCCCTTTGTAATTTCTACTAATGGAATAAGATGTGGTGGATTATATGGGTGTGCACCTATACATCTTTGAGAATGTTTACTAAACTTGGCTATTTCCGTTATTAATAATCCAGAAGTACTACTAGCAAATATGGCATTAGGACTAGCATACTTATCTACTTCTGCTAAAATTTCATGCTTTATTTCATATTTTTCTGGTCCAGATTCTTGAATAAATTGAACATCCTTTAGTGCGATTTCCATATCTGTAGTAAAAGTTGCATTTTTCTCAATTTGCTCTAACTTGTCCTCTTCTATAACATTTTTGCTAACTAAAAATTCTAAATCTCTTTCTATCCTTTCTTTTGCAATAGCTAATAACTTTTCATCTATATCGTATATATTAACTTTATACCCTTTCATGAGAAAGTTTGTAGCCCAACTAGCACCAATTAAGCCTGAGCCTATACATGCTATTTTTTTAATTTCAGAAGCATTCATACTAACTCCTCCTCACATTTTCATATCACTATGTTTCAATTCAAGCCTATGCTTTAAATATATAGGCAATTATCATAAACAGACTATGTGAAATGATAATTGCCTATGCTAAATTGATTTGACTTATACAATTCCTAATTTTATAGCGTTTTCTTTTAACTCATTTCTAAAATTAGGATGGGATATACCTATGAGATTATTAACCCTTTCCCTAATAGTTCTTCCCTTCATAGGTGCTATACCAAATTCTGTCACCACGTAATCGATATTATTTCTATGAAGAGTTACTGTAGCGCCAGGTGTTAAATATGGTTGTATTGTTGATATTGTCCCATTTTTAGCCGTTGAGTATAAAGCTATAATAGATCTACCATTCTTAGAATGAATGGCCCCTATTGCAGTGTCACTTTGTCCTCCTGTCCCACTATATTGCATTGTTCCAATTGACTCAGAACAAATTTGGCCTGTTAAATCTACTTGTATCGCAGTATTGATTGAAACCATGTTATCGTTTTGTGCTATTACAAATGGGCTATTTACATATGGACCCCTCATTAGTGCTACTGAAGGATTATTATCTAGAAATTCATAGAGCTCTTTGTCTCCAAATGCAAATGTACCCACCATCTTTCTTTGATGTAAATTCTTTCTTTTACCAGTAATTACTCCTGCTTTAGCCAGGTCAGCCATGCTACTTGTTATCATCTCTGTATGGACACCAAGATCACTTTTATTCATAAATGCTTGTGCAACTGCATCTGGAATCCTTCCTATACCTAGCTGTATTGTATCGCCGTCATTTACTAATGTAGAAACATATTCACCTATTGTTCTATCATGCTCAGAGAGTGTACTTTTAGGTAATTGCGGAACAGGCCTATCTACTTCAACAATATAATCTATTTCTGATATATGAATATGGGTGTCCCCATGAACCTGTGGTAGGTTTGGGTTTACTTCCATGATCACAGTATCAGCTTTTTCTATAAATTCTTTTTCATACAATACACTTAAAGGAACTCTCACATAACCATGTTTATCCATTGCGGATACAGTACCTATAAATACATTTGGTGCTTTCACTTCTAGTTTTCTAGTCATACCATTGTGTAAATGACTTGGTTGATAGCTGACCGTTCCCAGCTTATGAGCTTCTCTTATTGGATCGCTATAAAACCATGATTTTGTAGTAAAAGTATCCTTCATTTCAGGATCACTATAAAACTTATGATTTGTTAGGCCAAGTGTGTACCATACTGTAACATTTTCAACTCTATCTTTTATATTATGAAGTTGACTTAAAATAGCTATAGGCTCTAGTGCACAAAAGCCTGCAACAATTTCGTCTCCTGATTTTATTAATTTCAAAACATCTTCTATTGAAGTAAGTTTTCTTCTATATTCTTCATAATTACGATTCGTCATAAAAGAACCTCCTTGGTTTTATAAGGTTTATGGACTAAATATTCATTCTTTTTAGTTCTTCAGGTATAATTAGCTCTGCTTCTGTAGCTGCTACTACTTCTTCTACGGTTGCTTCTGGTCCTAGCTCTTTTAGTAATAGTCCTTTTTCTGTTACTTCTATTACTGCCATTTCTGTTATTATTAGATTTACTTCTCCTGCTGCTGTGAGTGGGAGTGTGCATTCTTTTAGTATTTTTGGGTTCCCTTTTGCTGTGTGCTCCATGGCTACTATTACTTTCTTGGCTCCTGTTACTAGGTCCATGGCTCCTCCCATTCCTGGTACCATTTTTCCTGGTATCATCCAGTTGGCTAGGTTTCCTTTTTGGTCTACTTGTAGTGCTCCTAGTACTGTTGCGTCTACGTGGCCTCCTCTTATGATGGCAAAGGACATGGCGCTATCGAAGAAGGCTCCTCCTGGGTTTATGGTTACTGGCTGACCTCCTGCGTTTACTAGGTCTTTGTCTTCTTCTCCTGGTGATGGTGCTGGTCCTAAGCCTACGAATCCATTTTCTGATTGGAAGGTTACGTCCATTCCTTCTGGTATATAGTTGGCTACTAGTGTGGGTAGTCCTATGCCTAGGTTTACTACGTCTCCGTCTTTTAGTTCTTTGGCTACTCTTTTGGCTATTACTTCTCTTATCATGTTTTTATCCATTATTGGTCACCCCTTACTATATAGTCTACGAATAATCCTGGTGTCATTACTTGGTGTGGGTCTAGTTCTCCTATTTCTACTAGTTTTTCTGCTTCTACTATTACTGTTTCTGCTGCGGTTGCTGAGAATAGGTTAAAGTTTCTTGTGGATTTGTTGTAGTATATGTTCCCTTTTTTGTCTACTATGGAGCCAAATATTAGGGCTACGTCTGCTTTTAGTGGTTTTTCTAGTAGGTAGTCTTTTCCGTCTATTTCTATTTTTGTTTTGCCTTCTTCTACTATTGTGCCTATGCCTGTTGGTGTGAGTACTCCTCCTAACCCTGCTCCTGCTGCTCTTATTTGTTCTATTAGAGTTCCTTGAGGTACTAGGACTACTTCTGTTTCTCCTGAGTTCATTTGGTTACCTGTTTCTGGGTTTGTTCCTATATGGGATGCTATTACTTTTTTTACTTGTTTGTTTACTATTAGTTTGCCTATGCCTACTTCTGGGAAGGCTGTGTCGTTGGCTATTATGGTTAGGTCTTTTATTCCTTTTTCTACTAGGGCGTCTATTAGCTTATGTGGGTTGCCTACTCCTAAAAAGCCTCCTATCATTATTGTCATGCCATCTTTTATTTGGTCTATGGCTTGTTCTATGGATACGATTTTATTCATATTTACACCTCCGTTTTTTTGAACAGTTGTTGAACA
>NZ_FNQE01000041.1 GCF_900107485.1 Proteiniborus ethanoligenes | reverse complement strand
GCTAATACTGTTTATAGATTACCTATGAGGAATTGAAACCTGCACACCATGTTCGCCATACGTCTATCATGTCTGGGTTTATAGATTACCTATGAGGAATTGAAACACTTTCTGCTTAGTAATATATAACCACCTGGTATCGGGTTTATAGATTATGTAACTGGTAAAATAAAAGGGAGAGATTTTGGCAAATAAAAAAGGAGAAAAATTTCCAATATAATACAATGATACCTTATCTTCTGATAAAATTAAAGATATGTTTTATCAGAGGAGGAATACAGCTTGAAAGGATGGAATATGTTTGCTGAAATTAAACAATATAAGTCAAAAGGTTTTAAGAAGTCACAGGTAAGTAAATATCTTGATATTGACTACAAAACAGTAAGTAAATATTGGGATATGACTTTAGAGGAATATGCAAAGCTAAAGGCGGATTGTAAGAATAGAACTAAAAAAGTAGATACAATATAAGGATTTAATACTATCTTGGATACAGGAATTTAGAGATATATCAACTGCTCAAATATATGATTGGTTCATAGAAAGGTATGATAAGTTGGATTTTAAGGATAGAACATTAAGACTGTATGTAAGTGATTTAAGAGAAGGATATAACTTACCTAAGGCTCCTTGTACAAGACAATATGAAGAAGTTCCAGAGCTGCCTATGGGTTATCAAGCACAAGTTGATTTTGGAGAGATTTGGTTGTCTAAATGTGATGGTTCAAAAATAAAGGTTTACTGTTTTGCTATGGTACTCTCTCATTCAAGATATAAATTTCTTTGGTGGAGAGACAAGCCTTTTACCACACTATCCCTCATAGATGCTCACAATAAAGCTTTTGAATATTTTGGAGGCATGCCTAAAGAAATAGTATATGATCAAGATAGAATTCTTGCTGTATCAGAAAATAATGGAGATGTTATCTATACAGAAGAATTTCAAAACTACATAAGCAGCATGAGATTTAAGACTAGATTATGTAGAGCATATGATCCTGAAAGTAAAGGGAAAATTGAAGCAGTAGTTAAGTTTGCAAAATATAATTTTGCAAAGCATAGAGTACTTGAAGATATTAATTCTTTTAATGAAGATTCATTTAAATGGCTCGATAAAACTGGAAATGCTAAGGTGCATGAAATAACAAGAAAGGTACCTAAGGAAGTGTTTACTCTGGAAAAGGAACACTTACTGAAAGTACCCAACTCATTTGAAAATATTCAACTTAATAACAGCTTAACTTACTTTGTTAGAAAAAACAATACCATATTATACAAACAAAATAGATATCAGGTGCCGAAAGGCACATATAGACCTGGTAAAGAAGTTAATTTAATAATAACACATGACAAGATGGATATAGTTGATTTAGACACTGGTGAAATCATAGTAACTCATAAAATCAGTAACCAAAGAGGTAAGCTAATTCAAATCTATCATCCAGAAAGAGAAAAAAGTAAAACTAAAGATGAAATGTATGACAAAGCTTTTAAAGCTCTAGAAATGAGTGAAGATGCAAAGGAGCTATTAGACAACATAAGAAAAGAAAAAGAACGATATTGTAGAGATCAATTCGGGTTAATAATAACAATTGTAAAAGATTACAATAAAACATTAATAAGACAAGCACTAGAGTATTGTGTAAAGAGAAAGTTATTTAGTGCAGGTATGTTTAAAGATACACTTGAATACTTAAGGCAACAAAGTGAAAAAGATATTACAAAAGAATATGCACCTGTAAACATATCTATTCCTTCAAGGTACCAGAGTCTAAAGCCAGAGATTAGAAACATTAGTGAATATATAGCTGCTTTGAAGGAGGATAAAAAGACATGGAAAAACTAGAACAAATCAAAGAATATGCAAAAGAACTTAATCTAAACCATTTAAGAATTAATGCAGATAAAATCATAGAAGAAGCTGATTTAAAAGACTATTCATATCAAGATATATTGATAAAAATACTAAAAAATGAGATAGAGTTAAAGGATAAAAAAGCATATGAAAGAAGGCTAAAATATGCTGGATTTCCAGTAATAAAGAATATAGAAGACTTTGATCTTAATTTTCAAAGATCTATAACTCAAAAACAAATAAATAGGCTACTAGAAATGGAGTGGATAGATAGGATATACAATCTTATCTTCCTAGGTCCCCCAGGTGTAGGGAAAACACATTTAGCAATATCATTAGGATATAAAGCAGTAGAATTAGGCTATAAGGTTAGCTTTGTTACAATGGATAATCTTATGCATTCACTGAAAACACAAGAAATATCAAGAAAAAGCAAAGGAAAAATGAATAGAATATTGTCTTCAAGCCTTGTCATAATAGATGAACTTGGATACCTGCCAATATCAAGAGAAGAAGCTAATCTGTTCTTTCAATTAATATCAACACTTCATGAACAAGCTTCAATTATTATCACATCTAATAAAGGCTTAGAAGATTGGACAGAGTTACTAGGAGATCCTGCTCTAACAACTGCAGTACTAGATAGAATCACCTATAGATGTGAGCTTTTTAATATGACTGGCAAGAGCTATAGATTAGAACACAGAAAGTCATTATTCTAAAAAAATTAACCTGGTAAAAATTTCGGAAAATTATTTGCCGAAATTTCTCCAAAAACACTTGCCAGTAACAATTACCTATGAGGAATTGAAACTTAAATCTGAGTGTCTTTTTTCTACCATATCTGCAACGTTTATAGATTACCTATGAGGAATTGAAACTGTTCACAGTGAACTAAAGTGCCATAAGCAATTCTTGTTTATAGATTACCTATGAGGAATTTATTTATGCTAATCTAAAATTAGACCCCTCGAGTTAGGTACAAATATTGGTACCAAGGTTCTTGTTATTGCAAGAACCTTCTTAAAGGTGTGCCAGCATGGGTAACAACTTGGTGGTGAAAGTCCACTACGGGCTTGGTAGTAGGGTTAGCTAAAAGCAAGGGTGTCCACGGCGACGTGGAATCTGAAGGAAGCTGGAGGCAAAATCCCGAACCGACGAACAGAAATCACATCAGGTTGGCTTAGAGTAGATGAGTTTACTTTACAAAACAAAATCCAATACTACCCGAACTCTATACAGTAAATGTGGCGGTTACATGGGAGGAAGGTTGTTGTTCTTACCTGGGGAGGTCTCGTGGACATGGGAAAACAGAGTATGAACCATGGTTTAAACAAGATTTATCATGAGAAGTCAGCAGAGACCATAGCACTATGAGAATCTAGATACCATAGGAAGGGTTGAATCATAGGAGATGAAGTCGATGAAAATTACTGAGAACACGTTAGAATGCAGAAAACAGAATAAGGACACCATCACCAACTGTGGGAATAGTGTGGAACATGAAAGACGCAGAAATGGGCAGAGTGATTCAAGGATGATTGAAAAGGACGACATCAACACCAACGAACCAACAGAAGGAATGTTAGAAAGAATCCTATCCAGAGGAAATATGAATAATGCCTATCTCAAAGTTAAAAGAAACAAAGGAGCAGGTGGAATTGATAAGATGGAAATGGATGAACTTCTAGAACACTTAAAAACCCACCGGGAGGAAATTCTATCATCCCTGCTGAATAATAGCCACAAACCATACCCTGTAAAACGTGTAGAAATACCAAAAGAAAATGGCAAGACACGTAAACTGGGGATACCAACATTAGTCGACAGAGTGATTCAACAGGCAATTCTTCAGGAATTAAGTCCAATATATGAGACCAAATTTGCAGAAGCTAGTTATGGATTTAGACCTAATAAAGGTTGCCATGATGCATTGAAGAAGTGAAAAGGGTTTAGCACAGGGTGGTCCAATAAGCCCACTTTTAGCGAATGTTATGCTAAATGAGCTAGACCAAAAGCTTGATGAATGGGGATACAATTTTGTAAGATACGCGGATGACCTTATGATATTTACAAAAAGTAAAAGAGCAGCCCAAAGACAATATGAGCGAGTCAGTAAATTCATAGAGGGGAAGCTTAAACTTAAAACAAATAAGGAAAAGACAGAAGTATCTAAACTTAATCAAGTGAAATATCTAGGATATGCTTTTTATAGAACAAAGGGGAAATGTAAACTTAAAGTTCATCCTGATAGCATTAATAAATTAAAAGATAAAATTAGGATGGTAACAGGCAGAAGTAACGGTATGAGTATAGAGGTAAGAAGGAGTAAACTCAACCAGATTATACGGGGATGGGTGCAATACTTCAAAATGGCAGATATGAAAACAATTATGACATCTATTGATGAATGACCCAGAAGAAGAATCCGAATGGTAACATGGAAAAGTTGGAAGAAGGTCAAGACGAAATTTATAAACCTTCAGAAATTAGGTGTAGCAAGGCAAAAAGCATGGGAATGGGCTAATACAAGAAAAAGCTACTGGCATACTGCCAATAGCTGGACTCTTTCCACTACCCTAACCAATGCTAGGTTTGAAAAGCAAGGTTATTTAAGTTTCCTTAAATATTACCTTGAAGTTAGAGTGTAAACTATGAAACCGCCGTATATCGAACGGTACGTACGGTGGTGTGGGAGGTCGGTAAATAAATTAATTATTTACCTCCTACCCGATTAGCACTTATAATAAAAGTGAAATATATACTTTATTTAATAATTGAAAATTCCTCTAGATAATTATTGAATAATCATCTACCTGAATTCTCATTTAGGAAGTAATTCCGATTGCCATTGACATGGAACCTCTATAAGCATGATTTCTTAGCCTTAAGGAAAGCCTTGTATATCAAGGCTTATGCCAAAGCATAGGGTGCCACGCTTATCTCTCCATGTAAATGGTACGCTACACCAATCTAATATTTTATTCTCAATTACAACTATAAGATAGAGGAAAATTCAATTATAAAACAGAGGAATTTTCGATTATCATAAACAATAACAATAATTTCATTATAAAGGCATAATTTATCTATCCTAGTCTTTTCAAAAAAATTTATTCTTTCATTTGATAATATTCAAAAATCCACCTACAAATAACACGTATTTTTTACAAATTAACCAAAAACATTTAACACATACATATCGATACATATTTGGACAAATAATTACAAAAAAGAGGATTTAATATCTATTAAGTAGAATATTTATATTATATTTAGTGTCAATTCTATAAAACAACCATTGAGCTTATAAGTTTAATAGGGGGGGGGAAAAATTTGAAAAAACTAATTACCTTTTTAGGAACAGGTGATTACAGTGTTGTGACCTATAATTATGGGAATACATGTGTTCGCACAAGATATGTGCAGGAATGTATAGCCAATATTCTAGGCTCAGATGTGGAGTTCATCGTAGTTCTTACTGAAAAAGCTAAGGCAACTAATTGGGAAGGCAAAGGAAAAGCTAAGGGATCTGACGAGGAATGTGACAAACTACAAAATATACTTATTAAAAACAATATTAAATATAGGGAACTAGAAATATTTGATGGCAACAATAGTGATGAAATGTGGAGTAACTTTGACAAAATATTTGATGCCTTAGAAGAAGGTGATGAAGTATATGTTGATGTTACTCATTCTTTTAGGTCTATTCCATTTATTATCATGTCAGTTCTCAATTATGCTAGATTTATTAAAAATATTGAGGTCAAGGATATATTCTACGGTGCATATGATGCTAAAGTTAATGATGTCGCACCTATTTTCAACTTATCAATATTTAATCACATAACCGATTGGACTATTGGTGCAGAAAAATTCTTGAATACGGGAGATAGTAGACAGTTGGCTATGATTATAAGTTCTACAATAAAACCTATACTTATAGAGTCAAAAGGAAAGAACCAAGATGCTAATATTGCTAGAAAAATAAAAGATGACTTAGAGTCCTTCTCTGGAGGATTATATACAGTAAGGGGAAATAGTATATCAGAATATGGAATAGCTTTAAAAACTACTCTGGAATCAATTAAAAAAATTGAACTAATAGAATTAAAGCCTTTTGAAAAAATCTTAGATAAAATATTTGAAAAGGTTTACTTTTATTCAGATAGTATAGTTAGAGATATTCATAATACTGTAAAATTGAGCAGGGATTTAAGACTTATACAGCAATCCTATACGTTTTTACAAGAAAACATAATAAATTACCTATGTCACATGGGTAATATTAATATACATAATGTTAATGAAAGAGAATTGACAGTTACGGTTCTGCTTAGTTACCATAAGCTAAAAAACATCAAGTTAAAAGATGAATATTTAATCATTAATGAAAAAATAAAAGATTATGCAAGTCATGAACTAGCAGCCTTGTATGATGACATTGGTGACTATAGAAATGATCTAAATCATGCTGGATACAGGCAAGATTCAAAAGAATATAAAGGTTTTGCTAAAAAACTTGATAGTTTTATTTTAGATTTTGAAAAGCTAGTTTTTGATAAAAATGTTGAAATGGAGTTGATTGTTTGAGGAAGTTGATACTTATATTTTCTCATAGCTTAACGGATAAACAAATAGAAGATTCCAAAGTAAATTTATACATCAATGAATTCATATATTTACCTAAAGAGCTGCAAGGAAAGTGGAGTCTTATACCACCAGATATGGAAGACATATCTAATATTACAGATGAGATTAAGGACTGGATAGATAGTGTAGCGGACAAGGATGATTACATACTAGTACAAGGAGATTTTGGTGCTACATATGATGTGGTTAAACATTTGAAAAATAAAGGACACAGGGTTATATATTCGACTACATCAAGAAGAGCTAAGGAAATCGTAAGAGATGATGGAAAAATTGAGATAACTCACATATTTGATCATGTAATGTACAGAGAGTATTAAGGAGGGATAGTTCTGGCAAGGGTCTTAATTTCACCTATTGGTGCAGGATCTTACTATAAGACATTATACAAATTTGATGATGGCAGCGAAAAAGTTTCGTCTTTTATTGTTGAGGTATTAGCAGAACATATAAAGGCAGAGCGAGTGTTTTTGTTAGGAACTTCTAATTCTGGTTGGGTACAATTATACGAGCACTTCACAGAGTTAACTAATGAGACTTTAGATATTGAATATCTTAAAATTCTTGAACAAGAAACTAAAAAAGAACCTTATGATATTAGGTTATTAGACAAGGTTATTAAAAGTATAGATACATGGTTGTATAAAGTAAACTCTAGCTCCAAGAATAATTCTAAAGCAATTTTATTAAAATATGGTATTGATAATGAAGAACTTATGGAGAATTTTTCAGAGTTTATGAAGATAATTGATTTGCTTGAAGATGGAGATGAGATACATATTGATATTACTCATGCATTTAGATCCATTCCAGTTTTTATGTATTTAATACTTGAATTTATTGAAACATTAAACTATAAAAAAATCAAACTTTGTGGTATGTACTATGGCATGAGTGAAGCAAGAACAGTTTTTGACAAGGTTGACATTATAGATTATCCAGTTGGTGAAAATATTAGGAAGTTAGAGAATGAAAGAATTATTGGTGATAAACCTAAAAATGGGAAAATTCCTGTTGGCAAAATAGTTAATTTAAAGCCAATATTAGATATTTCAAAATGGATTAGGAGTACCCATGATTTTATTAATTATGGAAATGGCTATGGTATTAGTACAATGATAGAAAACGATGTAAATTCTAATGAAATAACCTTAACATTAGGAGTGAAAATTAAAGACATTTCAAATTTAACAAATATTAATTTTCTTGTAGAGCTTAGGCATGAGATTAAAAATATGAATAGTTTGTTAAATACTCCAGATATAGATAGAGGGATAATAAAATATATCAAACCTATTTTACTAGATTTCACCAATAGATTTTCTAGATTAGATACTGATTCAGAATTTCAACTCGACTTAGCTAAATGGTATATAGAGAACAAGCGTTATGGTCATGGATATATATGTCTTGTAGAAGCTATATTAACCAAAACCTGCGAACTATATGGTGAAAATGTAGAGAATTTAAACAACAGAAACCTAATTAAATCAGCCTTTTTTCTAACTAAAAAAGTAAAAACATCAGTGGATATCAAGAAATATGGGGATTTATTTCATGAAACGAACTCAATTAGGAAAAAAATAGCTCATGCTTCTTTTATAAGTGAAAGTTCAATAGATAAGATTCCATATAACAGACATATAGAAAAAGCTCAAAGCTATGCTGATGATATGGAGAAATTATTTAATTCACCAAATATACAATCTATGCCTAATATAATTACCATAGAGATGATTAAAAGAAACTATAAACCACCAAATAAAAACAAAAGGAGGTAACTATGTGAGAGCTTTAGTTTTATGGGAGGTATCTAAAAAACAGCAATATATTTTTTCGAGCAATAAACTTAAAGAAAACAGAGGGGCATCTATAATAATAGAAGATATAGTTGAAAAAATGCCCTATAGGATTGAACTAAAATATAAGGACTATCTTATATACAATGGTGGTGGAAGCAGTCTCTACAATTTCCCAGATACAAACTATGCTAAGGAATTTATTAGAAAAGTTAGCAAAAAAGTATTAAAAGAATATCCAGGTATAGAACTATTTATGGTACTAGAAGAATATGACGAAGAAGTAGATCCTATTATTGAAAAAATAGATAATGCATACAAAAATCTAGCAATCAAAAAGAATAGAAGGGAATACAGTGGAGGACAGCTTTCATTTGGCATAGAGAGATTATGTGAATCAACTGGACTACCTGCTAGCCATGAGGTTTACGAAGATGATAGAAAACGTTATATCAGTTCTGAAATAAAGAAAAAAACAGGCTATTCTAATAAAAATGCTGATAAATTTGATAATTTAATGCCAGTAAAGTATTCCATAAAAGAATTTGGTGATTTAACTGATGGAGATAAAAATTATTTAGCAGTAGTACATATAGATGGAAACCAAATGGGGAAAAAATTAAATAAGCTTAAGGAAGGCTTCAAATACGATAAAGGAAATACTAAAGAAACTAATAATGAATACTTGCGAGCGCTGAAAAAATTCAGCGATGACATAAAAGATGCTTTTGAAGGTTCCTTTAAGCATATGGCTAATATTATAAAGGCTAATGAAGATGAATTGAATAAGGATACTAAGATAAAGGAGGGTAAATTTCCCCTTATACCTATAATTATAGCAGGTGATGATATAACCTATGTAACAAATGGTAAAATTGGCATAGAAAGTGCGAGAGTATTTCTTGAATATTTAAACAAAATCAATATTAATATTAATGGGGAAGATATTAACTTGAATGCTTGTGCAGGAGTAGCTATTACAAAAGCAAGTTATCCTTTTTCAAAAACCTATGCCCTTGCCGAGGACTTATGTAGCAGTGCAAAGAAAAAAATACTAAAGGACTATGCAAACTCAGACGCTGACTATTCTCTTATTGATTGGCATATAGAACAAGGAGACATAATGGGCTCCATATCTGATATAAGGGAGGCACATTACAAAAGTTTAGATGGAAACAAGCTTAACATTAGGCCGCTTTATTTAAATAATGATGAAAAATGGACAAGTTATAGTAGCTTTTTAGAGGCATACGAATACATCACCAAATTAGAGATAGACGACAAAAAAGCAGGTAGAAGTAAAATAAAGACTCTAAGAGAGATATTAAAAAAAGGAGAAAGAAATACAGAGCTGTACCTATCATCAAATAAGCTTTTGAATTATTTCCCGAGACTTACTAAAACAAGTGGTAATTATTGCTTTTATGAGGGACACTGTGTGTATTATGATGTAATAGAAGCCATGGATTTATTTATTCCGTTAAAAGGAGGCAAATAAATGTCTAAATTCAAAATACAGGTTAAGTTGAAATCTGAATCAATTTTTGGGAGCGGATATTCTATACCAGGCTCAGTTGATTTAGAAATTGTATGTGATGAATATGGACTGCCGTATATGAAGTCAAAAACCTTCAAGGGAAATTTTAGGCAGGCTATGGAGGATATAGTTGACATTCTAAGCAGTCTGACTGAAGCAACAAAGTATAGCCTCATGGTAGAAAAACTTTTAGGAAAAGGGGAAGCCGGTGTACATCATTGGGAAACTATAAAGTTTTCAGACTTAAGATTGTCGAAGAATATTAGATATATAATTGAAAAAGCAGTTTTAGAAGGTAAAATAAAAGACCAAGAAGTCAAGAAAGCTCTAACAGATATTAGAAGTTTTACTAGTGTAGATGAGGATGGCTCATCTAAAAAAGGAAGCCTTAGACAAATAAGGGTCATAAAAAAAGATCTATTTTTTGAAGTAGATTTACATACTGAAAGGGAATTGACTGAACAAGAGCTAGGACTATTGTCTATAGCAGCTAGAAATCTTAGACATATGGGAACTATGAGAACCAGGGGTAAGGGAGAAGTAGAATGTACTCTTTTAGAAAAAGAGAAAGATGTATATATTGATAAAACAGATGCATATATAGATAAATTCATAAAAGGGGTGAGGATAAATGCCTAAGTACATAGTATATGAGCTGGAGGCAGTTGAAAATTTGAAACTGGCTAAGACTAATATGCAAATAGACTCCCAAGATTCTATGGACTATGTTAGCGGCTCTGCAATGAGAGGAGCTTTTATATATAAATATATAAGAGCAAACAATGTAAATAATATAAATGAGGGAGAACATAGGGAAAAACTACTTGCGGGCAATATTAAATTCCTGAATGCATATCCTATAAAAAACAAAGAACGCAGTATTCCCCTCCCTAAATGCTATTTTGCTCCTAAGGAAAAGATTAAGGCTTTTGATAAGGAGCTTGATATATACTTAGGGCTAGATAGTTCTTTGCCACAGGGATATGAGAAGATCAAGTTATGTGAATTTGTTTCTATAAATGGCAATGAATATACAAAAATTAATGTTGAGAAAGTATCAAATCTTCATATAAATAAATTGAATGAAAAAAACAAACTATTTAGATACGAATCTATTAAAAAGGGTCAAGAATTTGCTGGTATTATAAAAATAGAAAAAGAAGAATATGTAAAAGAAGTAGTAGAATTACTTGAAAATCAAATTGTTTATATAGGTGGCTCAAAAGGAAGCGGATACGGTAAATGCATAGTAAAAAACCTTGAAGTGTTAGATGAGAATCCAGAGATAACATTATCCAAATTAGATAAAGACACATGCTATATTTATATAATTGCATTATCAGACATTATATATAAGGATAACTTAGGTTTATATAGAACTAAAATAGATGATAAGTTTTTAAAAAAGGTTTTGCAATTAGACAAAGTAGAGTTTATAGATAGTTCAATAGAAACCAAAAATATAACAAGCTTTAACAACAAATGGAATGCTAGGACACCTAATATAGTTTCTATTAAAGCTGGGAGCATTTTTAAATATAGGATTGAAGGAACGTTAGATAAGTCAAGTCAGCTTATTGATAATGGGATCGGCGAAAGAAAAATCGATGGATATGGTAGAATAGCCATAACCACAGAATTGGATAATGCTGTGATTAAAGAAGGAACAGAGGAGATTGATAACGTCGCATTAGATTACTGTCTTACAAAGGATGAACAGACTTTACTAAATAGTATTGGAGAAAGAATCTATAAAACTAGAATTGAAAATAAGATATATGAAAGAGTTTTAGATTTAGATAAAAACCTTGAAAATTCTAAGGCTCTTAAGTCAAGTCAATGGGGTAGTTTGAAGGATTTATTTTCTGACTTGTCTCAATTGGATATAGAAAGGGGAAAAGAAAAATACAATACATACATGAAACATAATGTTAGTAAAAGGGGAACATCTATTTCTCAAATGAGACAGGTAAAATATGTAATAAAAGATATAGGTAGAGAAATAAAGAAGGATAAACTACCAGATTTTTTAGATGAATTTATGAATAATATTACAGATAAAACTAATTTCGAAAATGCATATAAGGATTGTAAAATAGATATTGAAGATGCTAATATTGAAATAAATGATGAATTTATATATAGGACAAATCTTAAAGTTCTTTCTGAGCTTTGCAGATATCAGATAAGAAGGGAGGAAAGACAATGAGAAATATAATTTACATAGAGGCCAATATCGTAAGTATTTCCCCTCTATTTATAGGGGATGATGAGGAAAATATTCTCATAGATAATGAAAAAAATATGGCATATTTACCTGCAACTAGTATAGCCGGGGCTTTCAGGGCGTATCTTAATTCCATAGGTGAGAAGGATGAACTACTTTTTGGAGAACGAGAGAGTTCTAAAATGAGCAAGGTATTTATTAAGGATTCCTTTGCTAAAATATTATATCATGATAATAGAGACGGATTGAAAATAGATGGGGAAACTGGTACTAATGTTCATGGTTCTAAAATAGAGAGAACTTATCTTGGAGAGGGATTGGAATTTAGCTTATGCTTTGAGATGCATTTAAATTCAAATGGGGATAAAGATCTTAAATTAATGATATACAAAGCTCTTAAAGGACTAGATAAAGGAATAATTAGATTTGGAGGTAATAAAAGTTCTGGATTAGGAATATTTAAGCTTTTATCTGCTAAAGAAATGATATATAACTTAAAAGATTTAGATGATTTATCAAAATACTTAAAGACAGAGGAAAACCCGAGGAAGGATATTTTAAAAGCAATAGAAGAGGTAAATGTTCATGACAAATATGTAGAATTTTTAATGAAGGGAAACCTAAGTACCCCATTAATTATTAGAGCTCCAAAGTCTTTTAGACCTAATGAAGCAGATAACACAAGTATAAAAACGGGAAGCGATAACTATGTTATACCAGGTAGTAGTTTTAAGGGAATACTAAGGGCTAGAATAGAGACTATTTCAAATTGTTTTGGGAATAAAAACGAAGCAGCAGTATTATTTGGCCAAGTAAAAGGAAATAGTAAGGAAAATGTATTAAGTCGAATTTTTGTAAAAGAATCTATTATAGATAATAGCCAGTATTTAAAAGAAATTGAATACAATAAAATTAAATTAGACAAATTTACTTCTGGCGTAAAATATGGTTCACTAATGCAAGAGGTACCTACAATGGGTAGTACAGAATTTCATGTAATATATCGGAAAACAGGGGAAGAAAGATTTGACAATTATGCTATTGGAGTTGTTTTATTGGCACTTAGAGACTTAGGAACTGAAAACATAGGTATTGGAGGAAGTGGCGGAATAGGTAGAGGTAGGTTTAAAGCTAACACCTTATCCATAAATACAGGTAACGAAAATATAGGTATAGACTTTAACAATAAAACCATAAGCAATGATGAGATGATTTCAAAATATATTGAATCAGTGAAAAACCTTAATAGTGAGGTGATGAACATTGGATAATTACATTTTAAAAGAAATAAACAACGACAATCTTAAAGAAATATTTGATTATAAATGGGAAGAAAACGGGAATCCTCTTGAACTAATAAACAAAGACATATTAAAGACCTTAGGCTTAGAATCAATGATTATTTACTGCTACGATAAAATCATTAGCGACAAGGTAGAAAATTTAGATGTAGAATTAGATAATATTTTAGAGGCTAGAATATTTAATGAGACCTCTGAACTAAGATTATGGAAAGAAGATAAAGAAGTAAAAGGTTCAATATTTAAGGAAATCAGTGACAACAGTATATATGAAGAATTATTGCTATATCCTAGAGTAGGAAATGGAAATAATCTAAAAAGACTGGCTGTAAAAAAATACATTGATTATGATAACGATGGACAGGCTTATATTAGCTATATAAAGCCATCGAAATTATTTTAAGGAGGCTAGCAGATGAAACCTATAGATATTAAATATTCATATATAAAAGGCTATTCTGTAGCACCATATAATTTTATTAGCTTGCCCAAAGAGGCCATAGCTAGATATAAACACCCAAACGAACTACCAGCACATAACAACTTTACAAATAGAGACAATAGACCTTTGTTATCTGGAACTATAGAATATACATTAGAAGCCATGGCACCTATTATTATTTCTTCAGGTATAAAAGATAATGAAAAAGATGCATATTTTTTTACTAATTTAAACGGAGAATATGCCATACCTGGGAACACTATAAGAGGTGTTGTAAGGACTAATACCCAAATATTAGGTTGTAGCAATATAATTAAATCAGATGAAAAAGGAGATTATGCAGAAAGTGAAATACAGGATTCTAGGTTTCTATTTAGAGACATAGCAGGGAATGGTTCTTTGGCGAAAAAGTATAAGGAAATACTAAATATTGATAGAGTAAAAAGAATTTCTAGAAATCTAAAGGCTGGTTATATTGTAAATGAAAATAATCAATATTATATACAAGAAAGTGAAAAGCTAAATGATATAAGAAATTATTTTAGAGTAGATGAATTATATTTAAGGCAAATTTTAGATAAAGGTATTATTAGAGATGTAAAATTCATGTATAAACCTGAACTTTCAATATATGAGGAGGAGATAAAGGAGTTAAACAAGAAGATACATGGTAGAAACTTAAGGGTAAGCGACAAAGAGAAGGAAGAAGCAACAAATAAAAAGAAAGCTATACTAAATGAATGGAAAAACAATAAGGGAAAGGACAGATATAGACCATATATCGTGGAAGTATCTTTTAACTTGGATTCTAAAAATGCAAAAATAATTAAAATAGGAGTTAAAGGGAAATATATTAAAACAGGTTTTTTACTATCTGGAGGTTTTATAGATGGGAAACTAGCACATTATTTAGTTCCTGATCCTTTACCTAGTATGGGGAAAATACCTATTAAAGAGGAAGATATTAAGGATTATAAAGACGACCTTGTACTCACTAAAAAGATGACTAAATCTGAAACCATTATACATGGGAATGAGTTTTTCAATCTTCCATCTAAGGGTGAGATAAAGCCAATATTTTTTATCCATACAGACAGATTGCATTTTGGATTTACACCAAATTTAAGAATGTTTTATTCTAAGACTGTTTTAGATGGAGTTCCATCAACATACAAGGATGTCAAAGGAATTAGCTATACAGATGCAATATTTGGCTTTACGAATATGAAATACAAGAACAATAATGGTTTTATAAATCATAGCTATAAATCAAGAGTAAGCTTTGAAGATGCTGTAGCACAGGATGAAGCAACGGTAGATAATGACTCTACTATGAAAATGATTCTAGCAGAGCCTAAGGCAACAAGCTACAATCTTTATTTAAAACAGGATGATGTAGATAAAAATAGTTTAAAAATATATGAAGGTGACTTCCATATCAGAGGGATCAAACAATATTGGTTAAAAGATTATATAGAGAGACCAAAAATAGAAGAAAATCAAAACGATAATATGACGTTCACAATACATCCTTTAAAAGAAGGTACTAGATTCAGCGGGAAAATACACTTTAATAATTTAGAAGAGGACGAACTAGGTTTATTTCTTTGGGCACTTAAACTAGAGGACAATTGCTATCAAAACATAGGATTAGCTAAGCCCTATGGTTTTGGTAGAGTTAAGATCAAAGATATAAAATTGAAGATTGAAGATTTAGATAAAAAATACAGTAGTTTTAGTTTCGATTATTTTAAGTCAGAGGATATATCAAAATATATTGACTTATATAAAGAAAAATTATCAAAAACATATTTAAATGGAAAACCTGTATATGAAGAAGAGTCTATAAAAGAATTAATCTTTATTAAATCAAAGGTAATAGCAGAAAAAGACGCAGACAAATATAGATATATGAGATTTAAACCAAATGAGTTTAGATATAGAAATGTACTTCCTACAATTTTAAAATATGAAGAACTTCAAAAGAATCCAAATATTAAAAAGCAAGATTGTAATAATAATCTAAAACACAAATCACATGACAATCAGAAATCATATATCAATCAAAAACAGAAATCACAGCATAATTATAAAAATCGAAAACAAGATTCATTTGCTTCTAATATAATGACTGATGCCTTTAAATCTGCTGAAAATAGGAAACGCAAGAAAAAATAATATTAAGCATTATAAATAAAAACAGGTATTAATAATTCTACTTAAGCTAAAAAATTAATTTTTAGTACTTAGTGTATAATAATGGTAGAAAAAAATAAAAATATTGTAGGGAATAATCCTCCACTTGATTACATTATATTAAGTGGAGGATATTATCTATCATCTAAAGAACTCACCTTTAACCCTCTAATCTCTCTAAAAAATTACCCTTAGTAGCATGTCTTAAATTACAATATTCACCATATTTATTCATCTCATTTATTTTTAAAATCAATAATTTCATATTTACATTCAATATACTAGCTATTTCAACAGCTGTATATTTTTTGCTAATTTCATTATTTCAGCATCACCTAATCGTAAGCGATCAATAATCGATGTATTGGATCAATTGCTAATAAGGTATATGATTTAAGGGAGATGATCATATGGTCATCTCCCTTAGATTGATTTAGTCTGCTTTACATGTTTTTTGAATTAGTGAACCCCATGGTAGCATAAGATCCAGTACTTTCGGATTAGTATTAAAATTAGAACTAGGTATTCTTGATAAAATGAATTCTAAATATTTGTAGGGATTTAAGCCATTTGCCTTTGCGGTTTCCACTAATGTATATACGCATGCACTTGCTTTGGCTCCTTCAGGGCTTCCGCAAAACTCCCAGTTCTTTCTCCCTACGGTAAATGGTTTGATACTGTTTTTTGCAATGTTGTTGGATATTACACAGTTCCCATCTTCTAGGTATGTTTGAAGCTTTTCCTTATGATTTATCGCATATTGAAGAGTTGTTCCAATTTTAGATTTTGGCAGTACCTGTGTGAGGGTTGTTTCTGCCCATGACCAAAAGGCCTCCAGAATTGGTTTTTTCTTTTCCAGACGCTTAATTCTTCTCTCTTCAGGCGAGAGGTCTTTAAATTTTCTCTCCCAGTCAAATAACTGATTACAGTATGCTATTCCTGTAGCTGGCAGCACCCCTTCCTGGCTTTTCGTATCTTTAGGCATAGCATCTTAAAGTATCTCCTAACATGAGCCCAGCATAGGCAGTGGCGGATATCTTTTACTTTTCCATACCCTGAAAAAGCATCCGTGTGCAAAAATCCACTGAACCCTTGGAGAAACTTGCTTGCATTTTCTCCTGCTCTACCTGTAGCATATTTAAATATCCTAATGCCATGATTTGCATTGGTGGATGTAGAGTAAACTCACATGTATGATTTAGTAGTGTTTTTCTTTCCTGGTTCACTTAGCACTTGAACTGGAGTTTCGTCAACATGCAAATACTTCTCTTTTAAGAGTTCTTCTTGAAGTCTTTACACTAAAGGCATTAGCCATTCTTCTGATGCCTTTAGTATCCAATTGGATAGTGTTGCACGGCTGATTGGAAAACCCATCTGCTTCCAATCTTTTTCTTGGCGATATAGTGGAACTGCTTGTACAAATTTTGATACATAGTCCAAGCAACGCTTGATGCAGTAGCATAGGAATGTTGTAATACTGGCTCTGGAGTATAGGGATTAAAAAAAGAAGGTAGACCTTCTTTTTTGCATTTTCTGCACTCATAGGTCTCCTGATATATATTTACAATGCTGATTTCGGCTGGAATATATTTAATTTCAGAACGTAAAAATTTCTTGCCTACAACTGATATATTATCTCCACATTTAGGGCAGTTCCTTTGAGTTTCTTCTATTTTGTATACTTGATCCTGCTGAGGAATATTTTTAAATGCCGCCTTCCTTTTGTAACCTGAACGTGTTCTTTTTACAGGTTCTTCGAATGGAACTGGTTGTAGCACTGTGAAGTCTTTAGTAACTTCTGCTGCATTAAAAAGACCAAGAGCCACTTCCTCAATTACAAGTTGTCCATCAATTGCAGATGTTTTTTCAGTCTTTCTGTCATATAGTTTCTTTAATAGAAATTCTACATTTTCATTAGCACGCTGAAGCTCTTTTCTTAGAGATTCTATTATTTCATTTTGTGATTCAACTGTCTTTTGAAGTGTTTATATTAATATGTTTTCATTCACTTTAATTTGCCTTCTCTCTAAGTTTTTATCTATCTTAATTATACCATTTTTTGCTTGGAAAATCCACTTAAAAAGGCTTAAAATACGCTTTTTGGTGCGTTTTTAGCCTTTAAATTACTTTCTTTTTCTCTAATTTTGGTATGGTATTTTTCTGATGGATAGATAGACCTTCCATTAACCAACGATACTGCTGAGGGGTTATCTCTAATACTTCCTGAGGGTCTTTTGGCCAGTTAAAAGAACAACCCTCAAGTCTTTTGTATAGTAGTAAAAAACCATCTCCCTCCCATAACAATCCTTTTATTCTGTCACGTCTTCTTCCACAGAACAAAAACAGACTTTTTTCAAATGGATTAAGATTAGAATTCTGAGCTACAATGGCTGCAAGACCATCGATTGATTTCCGCATATCCGTATGTCCGCATGCAACGTAAATATGGACAAAGCCGTTAAATTCTGCTAACATAAGCTATCTAATATCTGGAGAACCTGCTCCAATGTTTTAGGATTAGCAGCATTCTTAATTTCTATGGAAAATGAACTAGTTTTTACTACTGCACAGGTATCAGCCTCATCAGTATCTGTATTGTTCATTTCAGAAACTTTAATAGCTGAAAAAGAAGGTTGAACTACCTGCGGTTCTCTTGGTATCAATGCCAGGGACTCATTGCGAATTACCCTTAGCCAGTAATAGTATTGACCTGGTTTAATTCCATTCTCGCTGCACCATTCTCGTACTGGCATACCACTATTCCTACATCTAGAGATAATTTCACGCCACTCTTGAACCTTAACCTGATGACTTACAGATCTCATGTCCATATAGATCCCTCCTGAGACTTTTAAAGTGTTTGTAACACTTGTAAACACTTTAAAAGTGTTCACAAGTCTACTTTATTATCTCATTTGGGGATCAATTAGAAAATCCATCAATTATTATACGCTTACATCTAATCTAATAGAAGATGTATAGCAAATATGTTTGCATAATATTCTGGCTGGGAAGTAATATCAAATATTTCATACTCCTGAAAGAGACTATTTTTAGTTAGATGCATGTGGTGAGTATTGTGACTAAGCTCATGTACAAGAACTATTTTTATCATATATTTTTCCACATTAAAGTAAAAAAACAAAGCTATTCCTTTGAATAAAGGCAATTATTAGTATTTCAACTTATTGTAAAATAATTTGACAACTCTACCCCTTAGTGATATCATATTAATAATTTAATTGTTTCCGTTGAGAGGGAAGAGTAGTTGCATGTTTAGTTATAGAGAGCTGGTGATGGTGGAAATCTGGCACGACAATGTTCAATGAATGGGCCCTTGAGGAGTGGTGTGAAATAAGTAGTTTAGATTAGCACTACCGTTAGCCACACGTTATAGTGGATAGGGTATGTTAGTACTCGAAGAGAGGTGTATTTACACAATTTAGGTGGTACCGCGGATATTATTCCGTCCTATTATTTAGGACGGATTTTTTGTTTTTTGATTCAATAAATCCTAGAAGGAGGTGATGATGATGTGAAGAGATTTTATTCCTAATAATAGAACAATGAAATCTAAAACAAAAAATCTAAGGAGAGTGTTTTTTATGAACATGAAAAAATTTGTATTAAATTCTTTATTACTTGCAATAGGAGCTCTTTTACATCAGATCACTCCACCATTAGTCCTTGGTATGAAACCAGACTTTTCACTAGTTATGCTTTTTATCGTAATTTTGTATAATGAAGATTTTAAGTCTTGTATAACTGCGGGCTTAGTCATAGGTATATTTTCTGCGCTTACAACAGGGTTTCCTGCTGGGCAGCTTCCTAATATAATTGACAAGATAATTACAACGACTATAGTGTATTTTAGTATGAGAGCCTTTGCTGGAAAAGCTAAAGAGCAAATATTGATGATGATTATAATAGCTTTAGGGACATTAATAAGCGGAATAGTTTTTCTATCTTCAGCAGCCTTTATAGCAGGGCTACCAGGAAGCTTCAATGTATTGCTAGTGACCATTGTTTTACCAGCAGCTCTTATAAATACAGTAGTAGGTATGGTTTTATATAATGCTGTAAGGATTAGTATCAAAAGGAGCAATTATAAAATAGATTAATTAATGTTGCTATAAACTAAAATTTTTAAAGGTAAGATTCTATAATTAGCAAATAAAAAAAGAGTAGGCTACTATGGGAAAACTTGGATTTATACAGATTAATGAGCCTAGTAGCCTGCAAAAACTTTGTTAAAAAAATAACGCAAAACCTAGCTTTTTCAATACATAAAGTGCTTTACAAAAGAAAAAAGATATGATAGTATATGAATGTCGAATATAGCAAAAAATAATACTTGGTAGTTTGATTTTTGCTCAAGGAAATTATTTAAATACAATATTGATGACAGGAGAATTGGAGTGTCAACAATAAATAACACGGTATTAGGTAGGTGTGTTATTTAATTGTTGCTTTTTTTACGTCCTCTTGTAAGAAGAAAAGTAAATAATTGTGAAAAGTGAGCATGGCTGCTGGAAAACGTTCCCAAAACATATGCTTTATACAGGGGATAATGCAATGGTTTATTTCGATACCTTCATTAATTAGTATACATACATGATTCTATAAGAGCTGACAAAGAGATTTGAAGATATATGTCAGGGTTGTAAGAAGCTTAGTAGAAAAGGATTTTAAATTGACACTATTAATTAATAATCTGACTAGATTGATATTTAAAGCCAGGTTATGACATATTAGTGGCTATTTAGAATATAATGAAAAATAGATAGTTGCAGAATGGAAATTGAGAATTATCCACAGGAATTAGATAAAATCTATTAAGGATATCAAATTACCAACAGATAAAAGGCATAGGAAAACAAAGGTTTAACTCAACCTTTTAAATTTAATATTCAGTTGATTAAAACTAAGCTATTAAAGATTTGATAGCAAGTGGATTATCATAGTTTTTAGTCTTAAACATAAGTATAAAAGCAATTAACTGTGAAATGCAAGCGAGTAAAATATCTGATTTTAGAGATACTGTATTTCTAACTCTGGATGATTTGATTTGTATGAAATTTTTAATTTGGCAAATTGATCTTTCACAAATGGTTCTTAACTTGAATAATAGTTGCCACTTCAAGCTATCACGGGGCATTGAGGTATTAAATCTGTAATTATGGTGTATAGTAATTTGTTTAACTCGACCCATTTTGGATGAAGTACAAGGACTTTCACATTTAAGAGAATAGGTAGTTGTCCCATTAGAACAAATTTTTAATGCCTTTGGACAAATATACTTTATTCTATCAGCCCTACCTTTTTCACGAGTAATGCCGTCATAAACCATAGGCAAAGAAGAATCGTATGGACAAAGTGGAACTCCTATCTCGTTAAATCCAGGTTGAGGTATATTGGGAGAATTGCGTGGATTTAAGGAGATAATAGGCATAATGTTTTTTTGGTGGAGATAAGCATAGTTATCATCAGCATCAAATCCAGCATCCCCTAAGAAATATTTATATGAAAAACTGGGATGCAGTTGAAAAAAAGTTTCTAGAGTGGGGATCAAAGATTTAGCATCATAAGTATCTTTAATATCTTGGGGTCTTAGATCTTGGTCAAGATTGTTATTGACATCATAGAAGTTAACATTCCTAACAACACCAAGTGCATTAGTTGAAATAACACATTTTTGAAAGTAGCCGAAATGGCCATTAAGATAAGTAAGCTTAGCATCAGAATTGGATGAAGCGAACTTAGGCATTTGACCTTGAGCATATTTTTCAATATCAAAAGTTGAATCAGGATTATCTTTTGTAAAAATCTTAGCATATGTTTTAGCTTTACGTAGTTGGGATTGATAGAATTTAGGATTATTCTCAGTAACATAAGCCTCAAAACCTGTGGTATCAGTAATTAAGATAGAGGCTAAAAAAGGATTAACTTCCTTACAGAAGTCCTCAGTTACATCTACTAGATTGTTGAATAAATCATTTAAACTATCTAAGAAATTATCTTTAAATCGTGAGAACTGAGACTTATGAGGAACTTTAAGGAATCCACAAAATTGACGCATTTCAGAGGAAATATTAAGTAATGTAATCAATAGGTCAATAGAGGGAATAGATAAAATGTTTTTAAGTATAAAAGCATAAATCATGGATTCTAAAGAGAAATCTCTCTTTCTACCAAAATGAGAATAATACTTTTGGTAAAAAGAAAATGGAATAAAATCACTAATATTAATAAATTCGTTTAACAAATCAAGCAAATTGTTTTGATTTTGATTATAAAACTTATCAAAGTCAGTGGAAATATCACAAAGGTTTAATTGTTTAGCTGAAATTGGCATAGGATTCTCCTTTCTTAATTGATTTTGAGTTATACACATCTTGTCAATGTATATATACCCAAAATGGGGGAATCCAGCCATTTCAATATAATAAAGATGTAGTGTTTATGCGAGTTGTAGAGTTTTACAACGAGCTATT
>NZ_FNQE01000040.1 GCF_900107485.1 Proteiniborus ethanoligenes | reverse complement strand
TAAAGTTAAGAGCTTTGAAATGAGATAATTACAGGCTACATCAAACAAGGGGAAAGTATAATTATTATTTTCCTACAAATTATTGACACGATCATTTTTGATAAAATAGTTGAAAAATAATAAGAAAGCCTGTATTATAGTTTATACGGGGAGTTAACTCAGCTGGTAGAGTATCACCTTGACATGGTGGAAGTCGTAGGTTCGAGTCCTATACTCCCCACCAAAATTAAAGCTTTAAAAACACATCAGGCACTCCATGGCGGGTGCCTTTGTTGTCTTAATACATAAAAAGAGGTGAAGGTAAGTGGAACTACCTAAAGAATTCAAGGAAAAAATGGAAAAGCTTTTAGGTGAAGAATATGATAAATTCATATCTACATATGATGATAATCATCTTAAAGGCATTAGAATAAATACACTTAAGATTTTAGTACAGGATTATTTAAACATCTCACCCTTTGAACTCAAGCCTATACCCTGGATAAAGGAAGGATTCTATTATATAGATAAGGATGAGCAGGATAGACCTGGTAAACATCCTCACTATCATTGTGGATTATATTATATACAAGAACCAAGTGCCATGATACCTGTTCAAGCGTTAGATATACAGCCTGGCGAAAG
Source organism: Proteiniborus ethanoligenes (assembly GCF_900107485.1). Classification (NCBI taxonomy): domain Bacteria; kingdom Bacillati; phylum Bacillota; class Clostridia; order Eubacteriales; genus Proteiniborus; species Proteiniborus ethanoligenes. The sequence goes on along the minus strand of NZ_FNQE01000040.1, from coordinate 22,115 downwards.
GATTTTAGATATTAGCGCTGCTCCTGGTGGCAAATCAACCCAAATAGGGGCAAAGCTAAAGGGTGAAGGAGTTTTAGTTGCAAATGATATAAGTCCAAAAAGAACAAAGGCATTAGTAAAAAATATTGAAATATTTGGCATAAAAAATTCTATAGTAACTAATGAACAGCCAATGAAGCTTGCAGCAAAATTCCAAGGATATTTTGATAAAATATTAGTAGATGCACCATGCTCGGGAGAAGGAATGTTTAGAAGAGACACAAAGGCCACTAAGAGTTGGAGTGAGTTTTCAGTTGAACAATGCTGTAATATGCAAAGAGATATTTTACAGTGGATTCCCCAATTGTTAAAACCAGGAGGAACTTTAGTCTATTCTACCTGCACTTTTTCCCCAGAAGAAAACGAAGGTACTATAGACTGGTTTTTAAAAGAATTTCCCCAGTTCCAAATGGAATCTATAAAAGAGTTAGAAGGATTAGATGAAGGAAAACCTGAATGGATAGGGGCTAGCTCTGAAATCTCAAAAGCTAGAAGAGCTTGGCCACACAAAATAAATGGAGAGGGCCATTTTGTAGCAATGCTTAGGAAAAATAATCATCCTATAGAGACTGCTCTTCAGCCCTTCAAAATTAATGATAAAGACTTAGATGATTTTTATAAATTTGCTGATGAGAACTTAAAAGTAGAGTTTAAAAATAGATTACACAGAATAGGCAATAGATTATATTCAATACCAGATGATGTGCCTGATTTAACAGGTATAAATGTTGTGAATTTAGGTCTGTATTTAGGAGAACTTTTAAAAAATAGATTTGAGCCAAGTCAAGCATTAGCAATGGCACTTAAAAAAGAAGATGTTGTAAACTATATAGATATTTCCAGCGAAAGTATAGATGCTATAAAGTATCTTAAGGGGGAGACTCTTTTACTAAATGAAGAAAAAGGCTGGAAGTTAGTATGTATAGATGGATTCCCTGCAGGTTGGGGCAAGCAGATTGAAGGCAGCTTGAAGAACTACTATAGAAGTGAGTGGAGAATGTTGTAGACCCAAGTAATGATAGAGAGGTGGTCATATGAGCAAAAGCGAAAGACTAGACAAGATCCTTGCAAATTTAGGCTATGGAAGTAGAAAAGATATTAAGGGCTTAGCAAGAGCTGGTATTGTTAAAGTGAATGGAGAAACAATTAGAGACAGCTCAATTAAAATAAATCCCTATACTTCAAAAATAGAGATTGATGATGAAATTGTGGAATATAGGGAATTCATATATTTAATGATGAACAAGCCGAAAGGTTATATATCTTCTACTGATGATTTTAGAGACAAAACTGTTATTGATTTAATTTCTGACGAATACAAGGTATTTAATCCTTTTCCTGTAGGAAGATTAGATAAGGATACAGAAGGGCTTATGATACTTTCTAATGATGGACAATTATCCCATCGTGTCTTAACACCTAAAAACCGTATAGAAAAATTATATTATGCAGAGATAGAAGGTACCGTAACAGAAGAAGATAAGCTTTCATTCCAAGAAGGTATAGTATTAGATGATGGATATAAAACATTACCCTCTAAGCTAGATATTTTAACTGTAGGACATATTTCAAAGGTTTATGTCACTATAGAGGAAGGAAAGTTCCATCAAATAAAAAGAATGTTTTTGGCCTTAGGGAAAAGAGTAGCTTACTTAAAAAGAATAGCCATTGGTGGTTTGAAACTAGACGAAAGCTTGGAACTTGGTGAATACAGAGAGCTAACTCAAGAAGAAATAATACTTTTAGAGAAAAAAGGTCTTTAATCAGATTGTTGAAAAACCTTAATGTACATACATAAAAAGAACTTTCCTACAATGAGTTTTAAAAATATTCGATTTTGTGCAAGTCGCTTATGCAGTAGCTCAACAAAAGTTTCCTTAATTTTAATTTAACTATAGAAGCTTTTGTTATAGCAGATTTTATTTATTGTGATATAATATTATAAGTGAATACAAGATTAGATAGGGTGTTATTATTGAAACAATTTAGAAAAGAGAGTATTTTTGACAGATTTTTCAAGCACAGAGACTCTTTGATAATCCAATATAAAAATGGAGATATATCAAAACGTGAATTTTTAGAAGCAAATTTTGATTTTGTGCAAAGGATAAAGCTAAAGCCTTTTTCAAAGGTAGATAGCTATGAAAAAGGAATTTACAACTATCAATATTACAATGCAATAGCAAAATATTATAATATGCTTTCTGCAGATATAAAGGATGATTTTAATTTTGCAAGACAATACAAATCCTGTAGATATAAGGCAAACTATTATTATAATGAGAAGGATAAAGCTACCTTACAGCTATTAAGATTTTTAGAATTTGAAAATATAGAAGCCTATTTTATTAAAGTTGAGTCTGAATATTTAAATGGGAAGCTATATGAAATTGTACTTAAGGATTATGAATATGCAATATTTCATTCAAAAAGCAAATGGCTATTAAAAATTTTAAAGGAAGAGGGAATATTTAAAGAAGTTAAGAAGACTTCTTTAATAGATGAATATATTAATGAAAAGTATTAAAAAAAGATAGGGTTGATTAAGAATCAATCCTATCTTTTTATCTATCTTGCCAAAAGCTTTATTAGCTCTTCTAAACCAATACCTTTCTTAATTTGAAATTCCCCAGACTTAAGTCTTGTATCTAGCTTAAGCTCTTGAGATTTTATTAGAAAATCCATTTTATTGTCTATAAGTCCTTTTTCAAGTAAAATATTTGCAATAGTAGGTGGTAGTGTGCCACTAGGTATTTTAACTGTTATTATTTCATCACTAACAGTAGGACTATCTTCATTTGAAGGCTCTTCTCTGTCAGTACTATCAGGCTCGGACTCATGATTCTCTTCAATGTCTTTGTTATTATCTTCATTTGCAGCCTGGCTAGGATCTTGTTCAGAATCTAAGCTATCATTATCTCCATTCTTATTATCTGAAGCAATAGGAGTTACATTGGTAGGTTCACTATCTAAAGTGGCCTTGTCCATATCCTTTGCAAATAATATATCAAGCCTCCAACCAATGATAGCAGCAACACCTACAATTATTACTAGTATTAAAACATAATCTATAGCATCATATAAAAAGTCTTTTACTTTTTCCATAAAATTTGTCATTTATGTATACCCCCACAGTTTAGTACTAATTCAATAATAACATACATTGTCTATGGTTTTCAACAATCTTAAATGCCAATATTTGATAATCTTAGTACATATTTTTAAGCAAACAGTTTTATTCTTAAGTATTCTTGGATATAATGGAATTACTTATTAATAGAGAGGTGTTTGTAGTGAAGGAAATTTTAATAGATAGAAATGAGCATAATCAAAGAATAGACAGGTTTCTAAAAAAATATTTACCTGATGCTTCCCTAAGCTTTATATACAAAATGTTAAGAAAAAAAAATATTAAGTTAAATGGAAGTAAAGCAAAGCCAGAAGATATTATCAAAGAAAATGACACAATACAACTATATCTTTCAGATGAAACCATAAATAAATTTATGGCAAGGCCTAAAGAGATAATTAAGGCCAAAGATATTAACATTATCTATGAGGATGATAACATAGTACTAATAAACAAACCTAAAGGGATATTATCACATGGTACAGGAAAGAACTATGAAAATAATGTTGTCGATAGCTTAATTAGCTATCTTTATGAGAAAAAAGAATATAATCCAAGGCTAGAAAAGACCTTTACTCCATCAATATGTAATAGACTTGATAGAAATACTAGTGGAATTATAATTGGGGCAAAGAATTTTACTGCACTACAACTAATCAATGAAGCAATACGAGATGGACAAATAAAGAGATATTATAAATGCATAGTAAAGGGAAATATAGAAAAGGGAAAAGAATTGAAAGGATTTTTAACAAAGGATGAGGAAAAAAACGAAGTGCAAATAACCCAGAGAATGGTTGAAGGCTCTAAGGAAATACATACTATAGTTAATCCTATAATTACTAATGGTCAATATAGCCTTATAGAGATAGACCTAATAACTGGAAGAACTCATCAAATTAGAGCTCATTTATCATCCATAGGGCATCCAATAGTTGGTGATATAAAGTATGGAAGCAAACAAATAAATGAAAAATTTAAAAGGGAATTTAATTTAAGGAGTCAATTTCTTTATGCATATAAAGTAGAATTTAAAGGGTTAAAGGATTCCTTAGAATATCTTAATGGAAAAGGATTTGTTGTACAAGGGGATGAAGAACTTATAAATATAGAAAAAAATTTGTTTAATAAGCTTTAAAATTACATATCCTAAATATGAATAATATTTAGGAGGTAGAAGGCTTTGAAAGTGAAAGAAATAATGACTACAAGAGTACAAACAGTAAGCGAGAGCTGCACAATGAAAGAAGCAGCAGAGCATATGAAAAGCTTAGATGTAGGCTCTCTTCCAGTTTGTAATAATTCCAATAAGCTTGTAGGTGTAGTTACTGATAGAGACATGGTTATCAGAGGTCTTACCTCGGAAATTAACAGTAGTACTCCTGTAAGGCAAGTGATGTCAAGTAATCCTGTTTTCGTGTCTCCTGACACAGGAGTTCATGAGGCTGCAAGGCTTATGGCTAAACATCAAATTCGTAGACTGCCAGTTGTAGAAAACAATGAAATTGTGGGTATAGTCTCCATTGGAGATTTAGCTGTAAGAGATATTTATGTAAATGAAGCTGGGGATGCATTATCCAGTATTTCAGAATCAAACAACTCAATGATGTAACATAGAATAAGTCCCTGGAAAGCAGGGACTTATTCTATGTTTTACTTGAAGATAAGCATATATTTGATATAGAATATATATTAGAAGGTAAAACAAATAAGAAAGGGGTCTTGTGTAATTATGGATAAGATTAATGTAACTATACAGGGATATGGAGCTTTAACTGTAAATAAAGATATTATGCTAAAGGATTTAATACAAATGGTTGCCAAGGACGATTGGCAAAAATATTTAGGTGCAGAAATAAATAATGAAGTTAAGCATTTAGAATATACAATATCTAAAGATTGTAATATTAGATTATTAGATATAACGGATAAGGATGGGCATAGGATATATGTAAGAACCCTATGTTTTATTTATATAAAAGCATGTAAAGATGTATTTAACAATGGTAATGTGACTATCGAGCATTCTTTAAGCAAAGGAATATATTCAGAGATACATAAGGCTGGCGGACTTACTCCAGATGATATAATCAAGATAAAGAAAAGAATGCAGGAAATAATTGATGAAGATATTGAGATTAAAAGGGAAGAGATAGAAACAGAAAAAGCAAAAGAAATTTTTAAGAATCAAAATATGCTAGATAAGGTTAGACTCTTCAATCATGTGACAAAGGATACTAGCCACATCTATAGCATAGAAGGTTATTACGATTCATATTATGGATTTTTAGCTCCGTCTACAGGATATATTAAAACGTTTGAATTAACATACTATCATCCAGGAGTAGTTATTCAATACCCTACAAAGGAAAGCTTCTTTAAAATACCAGAATTTGTTGAACACGAAAAGCTATTTAAAATATTCAGAGAATCTGAAAAATGGGGAGATATTTTAGATGTAGGATATGTAGGTGCCTTAAATGATAAAATAAAAGATGGCTCTATAGAAGAAATAATAAGGATATCAGAAGCACTACATGAGAAAAAAATAGCCTATATAGCAGATACCATATGTGCAAATGAGGATATTAGAATTATACTTATAGCTGGTCCTTCCTCATCAGGGAAAACAACCTTTGCAGAAAGACTATCTATTCAACTTAAAGCAAATGGTAAGCGACCTATATCCATTTCTACTGATGATTATTTTGTTAATAGGGAAGATACACCGTTAGATGAAAACGGAGAATATGATTTTGAATCAATTGAAGCTGTAGATTTAAAATTATTTAACAGTGATTTAGCAAAGCTATTGTCTGGAGAAGAAGTAGAAATTCCAACCTTTAATTTTGTACTAGGCAAGAGGGAATACAATGGTAAGAAAATTAAAATAGATAATGAACATCCAATTATAATCGAAGGAATACATGGTTTAAATAAAAAACTTACTGCATCAGTACCTCAAAGGAGTAAATTCAAAATTTATATAAGTGCACTTACTCAACTAAATCTTGATGCCCATAACCGAATCCAAACTACAGATACAAGACTAATAAGAAGAATGGTTAGAGACAATAAATATCGTGGAAATAGTGCGGAAACCACACTGGAAAGATGGGATTCCGTGAGAAGAGGAGAGGAAAGGAACATTTTCCCGTTTCAAGAGGAAGCAGATGTTATGTTTAATTCATCTTTAGTATATGATTTAGCTGTATTAAAAAAATATGCAGTACCTTTATTAGCGGAAATAGATAAAAGCAGTGTACATTATAAAGAATGCAAAAGGCTATTAAGCTTTTTAAGCTATTTTACAGATATTAATAATGAAGAATCAATCCCTTGTACTTCTATAATTAGGGAGTTTATAGGGGGAAGCTGTTTCTAAAAAAAGGTGGGTGAAAACATTGGATAGTTTGTTGAATAGAATTATTGAGAAAAACAAATGTTTAACCAACAAAGGCAAAGTAGCTAGTTATATTCCAGCATTAGAAAGAGTTAATCCAAATTATTTGGGTGCCTGTATAGCTGATATGAATGGGAATTTATATACAGCAGGAGATTATAATCGAAAATTTACTTTGCAAAGCATATCAAAAACAGTTTCTCTTATGCTGGCTATAATGGACAATGGTACTGAGGAAGTATTTAGCAAAGTAGGTATGGAGCCTACAGGTGATGCTTTTAACTCAATTATTAGGCTTGAAACTATTTCGCCTTCAAAGCCTTTAAATCCAATGATAAATGCTGGAGCAATTGCAGTAGATTCAATGATAAAGGGAAAAAATTCAGAAGAAAAATTTAATAGACTCCTAAAGCTTTTCAGAAAAATATGCTCTAATGAATATTTAAACATAAATGAAGAAGTTTATCTATCTGAAAAACAAACTGGAAATAGAAACAGAGCCTTAGCATACTTTATGAAAGATGTTGGGATTATTAGTGGAGATGTAGAAGATATATTAGATATATATTTCAAGCAATGCTCAATCGAAGTCGACTGCATTGATATTGCAAGAATAGGACTATTCCTAGCTAACAACGGAGTTATTTTAGATACGGGAGAGAGAGTAGTAGAAGAAAAGATAGCAAAGACTATTAAAACCTTTATGGTTACATGTGGGATGTACAATGCTTCTGGAGAATTTGCAATCAATGTAGGGGTGCCTGCAAAAAGTGGTGTTGGCGGGGGTATTATGGCAGCAGTACCTCTTAGAATGGGGGTAGGAGTTTTTAGTCCAGCATTAGATGACAAAGGCAATTCTTTAGCAGGCTATGGTGTGCTAAAAGATTTATCTAGAGAGTTAGACTTAAGCTTTTTCTAAGCTAAATGTACCATTAAATATATATCACTCATAATATATCATATAACAGTATTGAGTAGGTGATAAGATGAGTGAAAGCATTAGCGTTGATGGTGTTAATGAGAGCATTGAGATTAAGCTTGGAGATGGACCTTCTTTAGAGATAAAAGATACTCATGAATGTGTTGTGTTTATATTTTATAACAGCAATATAGTTATGGTATTTAATTCTAAAAAAAAGCTATGGGAGTTTCCAACAGGATTTAAAAAACAAAATGAAACTATCCTAGATTGTGCTATAAGAGAGTCCTTTGAGAAAACGGGTGCTATCGTGGATAATATTTTCCCAATAGGTTACTATACAATAAGTAAAGAAGATATTATACATAAAACATCAATTTACATTGGGAATGTTAGCACATTTGAAACTAGACCTGAATGGTGTGAAGCTGAGTTAGTTAAATTGTTTGACGAACTTCCCTATGATACAGCAGCAAACCAAATATATGAGGTTGTATTAAATTATATAAATTCTGAATATAGGCATACTCTTTTAGTAAATAATAATATATAAAACTGAAAGGAGACACATATGAAAAGAAAATTCTCAATAATATTACTTAGCCTTATTTTGATCATATCAATGTCAGCCTGTAGCAGGCTACCGGGTAAGGATACCCCAGATATTGTTCCTAATGATGGAGAAAACGGAGCACAAGATAACATTAAAGCAGAAAAAAGCTTAACATTATACTACTCAGATGCAGATGCAATGAATTTAGTAAAGAAAGACGTGATGGTTGACATACAAGATAAAACTATTGAGGAAGCAATAATAGATAAGCTTAAAGAGGAAACTGATGATGAAAGGATTTACCCTGTAATACCCATGGATATTACAATAATTAATGTGAGAACTGAAGAAGGCACTGCTTGTGTAGATATATCAAGCGAAAATCTATACGGAGGCTCATCACAGGAGCAGTTTATTATAGCTGGCATAGTAATGTCTCTTACTGAATTAGAAAATATAGGGAAAGTACAGTTTTTAGTAGATGGAAACAAGGTAGAAACGTTGATGGGGCATATTTCAATTGATGAGCCTTTTACTAGGGACAATATAGGAATACCAGTAGTTGAATATTAAAATAATCAAGGGATGCTGAGACAAATTAAGCATCCCTTGAAAAACTTAGGCCTTCTTTTTTCATACCTGCACTTAAAGCTAAGCCTATACAAATCATATTCGATAAAAGGAAGGTACCACCATTGCTTATGAAAGGTAGTGGTATGCCTGTAACAGGCATTAGCCCCATAGTCATACCAATGTTTTCAAATATGTGGAATATCATCATTGCAGATATTCCTGTAACCATAACGGAGCCAAATATATCCTTTGAAGTTTTAGCGATTCTGATTAATCTATACATCATTATAAGGTAAAGGATAATCAAAGCTAGTCCACCAATTAACCCAAGCTCTTCGCCGATAACAGAAAATATAAAGTCTGTGTGTTTTTCTGGTAAAAAGCCAAATTGAGTTTGATTCCCATTATATAAGCCCATTCCAAAAACTTGTCCAGAGCCAATGGCTATTTTAGACTGAATAACCTGATAGCCAGTCCCCATGGCATCACGAGTTGGATCTAAAAAGTCAAATATCCTATCTTTCTGATAGCCCTGTAAAGAGAACCATAGTATAGGAAGACTTATTAAACCAGCTATAGAGGAATATAATATATATTTCCAATCTAAACCTGCTACAAAAAGCATTACCACAATAAAGAACACGAAAACCATTGCAGTTCCAAAATCAGGCTGCAGTAGAATTAAGCCAACAGGAACGAAAGCAAAAAATAAGATTTTAATTAATGTAAAAGGCTTATTAATAGTCTCATGGTTTTTATCAATAAACTTAGCTACAGAAATGATTATACCTATTTTCACAAATTCAGATGGCTGAAATCCAAAAGAACCTAATCTAATCCAGCTCTGTGCCCCTTTGTCTTTTGTACCTAAAAATAGTACAGCTAGTAGCAATACATTTGAAACAAAATATATAAATATATATAGTTTGCCAAAGGTTTCATAATTTATCAGCATTATAATTAGAATACAAACTAATCCTAGCACAAATGCTACACCCTGCGTTTTTAAATAACTCATATTTCCTTGACTTGCCGTGGCACTAGAAAGCACAACCAATCCTAAAATGCCTAATATTATTACTGTGAATAAAAGAATGAAGTCAAATCTTCTCCAAAGTCCCTTTCGTTTGTTGGACATTCTAAACCCTCTCTCTAACTAAACTAATAAAATTATAGCATATTAATTATCTAAATCATAATGTAAACTCTGTATATATATCTTTAGGGAAAGCTTTAGGTACATACTCTCCTTTAGATTCTAGATATTTGTATTCCTTAGATAAACTATCTATATTTTCAACAATGTATTTTAGTACATCTATAAATATATTTATTTCTTCAATTGTATTATACATTCCGAAGCTAACTCTTACAAGACCAGGTATATCTTTTAATTTTCCAAATATTAAATCCTGTTGAATACGTGAAATATCTCTAGGAGATAAATTTAAAAGCCTATGCACATAGGGGTGGGCACAAAAGCAGCCATTTCTTACTCCAATACCACCTTCATGAGCAAGAAGGGAGGCCAAAAAGGAATGTGAGATATGCTTTACATTAAAAGATATTACTCCTGCCATATGAGGTATTAAGGCTTTATTTGTGTTTGAATATATTTCAATCTGTGGGATAAGTGATAGCTTATCTAGAAAATATTCAGTTAGCTTAATCTCATGCTCTATGATTTTATCCATTCCTATTTCTTTTATAACATTTATAGCTGTTGCTAATGCAATAGCTCCAACCACATTAGGTGTTCCCGACTCTTCTTTTTCAGGAGGAGCTGTGTAGAATACATTATGCTCTGAAACGCTTATAACAGTTCCACCACCCGTATATTCAGGTTCTCCATTTTGGAATACTGCCTTAGGTCCTACAAGGACTCCAGTACCAAAAGGAGCATAAATTTTATGTGCAGAAATAGCCAAAAAGTCTATATAATCATCTCCGTTATATCCCTTCATGTTTATATTTCTATGAGGTGCAAGCTGTGCAGCATCTACAAATATTCTGGCACCATATCTATGGCTTAAAGCAGCAATGCTATGAATATCATTAATATAACCAGTTACGTTAGAGCAGCCTGTTATAGCCACAAGCTTTACTTTGTTATTATAGCTTTGGAGTTTATTCTCCAGATCCTTTATATCTAGACTGCCATCCTTAAGTAGATTTATGTGGACAGTTTTACACTTGCTTCTCCAAGGCAGGTCATTTGAATGGTGCTCCATTAATGAGACAATTGCTATATCCTCCTTATTTAATCCAAGTCTATAAGAAAGCTTATTTACTGCCTCTGTAGTATTTTTAACATAAATTACTGTGTTTTTCTCCATATCTAGATTTAAAAAATCTCCTATTATTTTTCTAGAATCTTCATATGCAGCTGTTGATATTATTGACTTATAGCCTGTTCCTCTATGTATACTTGAATACCATCCAAGGAACTCATTTACTTTCTCTAAAACAGGCAGTAAAACAGGAGTACTTGCAGCATTATCAAAAAAAATATATCTTGATTTTTGACCATTTCTAAGGACAGCTTTCTTATCAATACCTACAATATATTTTCTTATATTATCTATAGAAAGCTTATTTTTAAATATCATACATGTCCTCCTAACATAAAATAAAGTCTACAGTATCAAAATATGTTAAGAACTAAACAAATGACACAATAAACAAGTCCTTTGTTATTAAACATGCAATAAGGGTATAATGATGTTTAACACTAGTTTAAAAACATAATATTTAGGAGTGATAATGTGTATCTAGGAAGTCATATATCTATAGCACAGGGATTTACAAAGGCAGGAGAAATAGCCTTAAGTATAAGTGCTAATACATTTCAATTTTTCACCAGAAACCCAAGGGGAGGAAATGCGAAAGAACTTGACATTGACGATATTGATGGTCTAAAAAGAATATTAGAAGAAAATAAATTTGGGCCACTTTTAGCTCACGCGCCATATACGTTGAATATGGCATCACATAAAGAAGATACTTGGAATTTTGCTAAAATGGCTTTTCAAGACGATTTGAAAAGACTTGAAATTATTCCATGCTCATTATATAATTTCCACCCAGGAAGCCATACGGGTAAAGGTGTAGAGTATGGAATAGATAGAATAGCAGGTGTACTAAATGAAATAATCACTGGAAAAGAAAGCACAACAATATTGCTAGAAGGCATGTCGGGAAAAGGAACTGAAATAGGAAGCACCTTTGAAGAATTAAGGGATATTATCCAGAAGGTAAAGCATTCAGAGCTAATGGGAATTTGCCTTGACACATGTCATTTACACTCTGCTGGTTATGATATAGTCAACAATCTAGACGGTGTTCTAGAAGAATTTGATAAAATAGTAGGAATAGATAGATTAAAGGCAATACATTTGAATGATAATATGAATGAGTATAATAGCAAAAAAGACAGACATGCAGGAATAGGAGAAGGCTCAATTGGGCTTGAAGCTCTTATAAATATAATAAGACACCCTCAGTTAAAAGACATACCATTTTTCCTGGAAACTCCATATGAGCCTGAAGGACATAAAAAAGAAATAGAAATTATTAGAAGCATGGTTTAAAACGGCTAGTATGCCGTTTTTTTGATCATTTTTTTCCTTGTCTACGAATAATATTTAAAAAGATTCGAGTATAGATATTATAAAAGCTATAAAAACAATAAAAATAGCAATAATACTATCTATATAGTGTTTTTAATATTATTTTTCTTAGATAAGGAGTGTTAAGAATGAGTAGAGGCTTTATTTATAGTATAATAAAAATATGCAAACTATTTATTATAGTACTTTCCTTATCCTTGCTCATAGAAAGCTACATATTAGGTCTTACTGTAGTAAATGGAGAATCTATGATGAATACTATAAAGAATAATGATAGAATATTGGTAGATAAGATTTCATATTTATTTGAAAAGCCTACAAGGGGAGATGTAGTAATATTTAATCCTCCTATTGCGGGAAGAGAAAGAGAGCTTTTTATAAAAAGAATTATTGCAGTCCCTGGAGATTATTTTCAGATTATAAATAATAATCTATATTTAAATGGTACACTAATCAGCGAAAATTATATAAATAGTAACAACTCATATAGGAAAGAGTACAAATTGCTAGAGGGAGAAGTACCTAAAGGATATGTATATGTACTAGGGGATAACAGAGACAATAGTAATGACAGTAGAGTTTTTGGTCTAGTACCTATTAAAAACATTAAAGGCAAGGCATTGACAAAAATATGGCCTTTAGGAGGCATTAAAAGCCTAGCTGTACATTTAGATGATAATTTTAATTAGCGAGGGGAAAAAAGCAAATGGATTTAAAGGAGTATATAGCTCATAAATCAAAGATTGTAGGAATAGATATTATAGGCTTTACAAAACCAAAAAAGATGGACAATTTGATAGGCTTCTTAGAAAAGAGGAAAGAAAAAGAATATAACACAGAGTTTGAAGAAAGCAATATTTTATCTAGGACCAACCCTTTAGCTTTAATGCCAGAAAGTAGGACAATCATAGCCATAGGAGTCTCCTACAATATAGAATATAAAAGTGTGCCTCATGAGAGTGGAAAAGGGACAGGTTTATTGTCTAAATCTTCTTGGGGTGAGGATTATCATAAAGTATTAAAAAATAAAATGGAAGACCTAGTAAAGGAAATTAAGAAGGAAATAGATTTTAAATATATTATTTGTGTAGATACTTCTTCATTAATAGATAGGGAGATTAGTAAAAGTGCAGGAATAGGCTGGTATGGCAAAAACTGCTCTATAATCAATGATGATTATGGCTCATTTATTTTTTTAGGATATATATTGACAGACCTAGACTTAGAAGAGAACGAAAGGATAGAAGAAAAATGTGGCAATTGCAGGCTATGCATAGATGCTTGTCCTACACAGGCAATAGAAGAAGGATATATTATAAATGCTAAAAGATGTATTTCATATATGACACAGACTAAGAAGAAAATTCCTTATGACTTAAGAGAAAAAATAGGTATGAAGATATATGGTTGTGATACCTGTCAGCTTGTTTGCCCTAAAAATGATAAAGTGATTAAGGGAAGCTCTAAGGAATTTGTACCCCAATTAACTAAGGGCATTATTCCAGTTGAAGAAATAATCACTATTTCAAACAAGGATTTTAAAGAGAAATATGGAAGTATGTCAGGAGCCTGGAGAGGTAAAAACATTTTAAAGAGAAATGCAATAATTGCACTAGGTAATATTAGAGATAAAAGCTCTATAAAATTATTAAAAACAGCATTACATGATGAAAGCCCTATGATAAGAGAATATGCAGCATGGTCGTTAATCAGGATTGACAAGGAAGAGGGAGTTAAATTAATAAGAGAACGACTCTTTAAGGAAAATGATATTGAAGCCTTTGAAGAGATGAGAAGATTAATCCATCTATTTGGACATGATTGATAAAAAATACTTGTTAAAAAAAAGACTTAAATAGAGGATATTTAATATTTATGTAGTATTTTTTATAACGAATAGGAAAGTACTATTTTGAAATTGTAGGTATGAATTTTAATGATAATTTTAAAGTCAAAAAACTAGGAGGAATGTAAGAAATGAGTAATATCCATGATTTAGTATTTTTGAAAGAGAAGATTCAAGAATTAAAGGACCAAGGAGTTTACAGAAAGCTTCCTGTACTAGAAGGAGCAAATGATGCAGAAGTAATTTTAAATGGAAAGCAAGTTATTAATCTTTCATCAAACAATTATCTCGGCTTTGCAAATCATCCTAGACTTAAAAAGGCTTCAATAGAAGCTATAGAAAAATATGGAGCAGGGGCTGGAGCAGTTAGAACAATTATTGGCAATATGACTATACATGAAGAACTAGAAGAGCTTCTGGCTAAATTCAAAAGAGAAGAGGCGGCAATGGTCTTCCAATCAGGCTTCAATTGTAATGCTGGTGCAATACAGGCTATTACAGAAAAAGGAGATATCATTATTTCAGATGAATTAAATCATGCAAGCATTATAGATGGTGCGAGATTAAGTAGAGCAGACAAGGCAGTCTATAAGCATGCAGATATGGATAGCTTAGAGCAAGTTCTTAAAGAAAGCAGAGACAAATACAGAAACATACTGATAATAACTGATGGTGTATTCAGCATGGATGGAGATATAGCAAAGCTTCCAGAAATTGTTGAGTTAGCTGAAAAATATGAGGCTATGACTTATGTTGACGATGCACATGGTTCAGGTGTTTTAGGTGAAAGTGGTAGAGGAACAGTTGACCACTTTGGACTTCATGGTCGAATAGACTTTACAATTGGAACTCTTTCAAAAGCCATAGGCGTAGTAGGAGGCTATGTTGCAGGTAGTAAAACTATGCAGGAGTGGTTAAATCATAGAGGAAGACCAATATTATTTAGCACGGCTTTACCACCAGCATCTGTAGGAGCTATTATTGAAGCTATTAGAATGTTAATGGAAACAACCGAATACACTGATAGGCTTTGGAAAAACGCAAAGCATTTTAAACAAAAGCTTGGAGCCTTAGGATTTAATACGGGACATAGTGAAACACCAATAACTCCAGTAATAATTGGGGATGAAGCAAAAACTATGGAGTTCAGTAGAAGGTTATTTGATAATGGAGTATTTGTTTCAGGTATTGTTTTCCCAACTGTACCTAAGGGAACAGGAAGATTAAGATGTATGGTTACAGCAGGTCACACAGAAGAACAATTAGATAGAGCTGTTGCAGTATTTGAAAAGGTTGGCAAGGAAATGAATATACTTAAATAATAAAAGATGCAGGGAAGCCTGCATCTTTATAATAGTATTTTGATTTAAGCTATTGATAAATGGATATCTATAAACTAAAATTAATGTACAGTAAAAATATCAGAACTCATTGTATATACATATAAAAATAAATTATTTTTTAGGGGGATTATATAATGAATTACATAAAAACAATAGAGTCTATTAGAACTATTAGGGATTTTAAAAAAGAAGATGTTCCACAAGGATTAATCCATGAATTAATTTCTAGTTCAAAAGAAAATATATTAACAGGAAGCATAAACGATATAGTTATTACATTCATAAATAATGGGAAAAAGTTTTATAAAGACTTTGCAGGCAAAGTAGGTTATTTTGGTAAACTTATAGAAGCTCCACATTATATCCTTCTGTCATCAAAAGTATTTGAAGGATATATAGAAAATAGCTCATACATTATGGAGAACCTACGCTTAAAAGCTTGGAATGCTGGACTTGGAACTTGTTGGTTAAGCATTGAAAATGAACAGGAGCTTAGAGAAAGCTTAGGAATAGACCAAGAATTCACAGCGATAGGATTATTAGCTATAGGCTACCAATATAAAGGAATATTTAAAGAGGATACTTCTCCTAAAAGCACTAGACTTGGAGTAGAAGAGTTAATATTCCAAAACCAATGGGGAAAAGCTTTAACGGGAGATGTTCTAGAAGAAAGAGGTTTATTAAATATTTTTTACTATGCTAGATTTGCACCTTCTTGGGGGAACAAACAGCCTTGGAGATTTATACTAGATGAAGATAGGGTAATATTAACCGTCGAAGATAAAAGTATATCAAAACAACTAGATACAGGTATAGCAATGCTATATTTTGAAAAGGCAGCTCATGAAGAAGGGATAGGAGGCAAATGGGTGTTGGGCGATATAGATCCAGCTAAATATAACATACCTAAAGAATTCAAGGCTGTAGCATATTTTAAAATCTAAATAATATAAAAAAAATCATCCCTATAACTTAATACAAAAGTTATAGGGCTTTTTTAAAAATATAAGTGATAGAATATATTATAATATACTATAGACACTATTAGCATAATGAGGTGAGATAATGATAGTTGGTGTATGCTCTGTAGAACTTATGATATATGAATCAAATTCATTAAAAGATAAAAGACATGTAATAAAGAGTATAATTGGAAGGATACAGTCTAGATTTAATGTTTCTATTGCAGAAGTAGATTTAAACCAGAAGTGGAGAAATGCACAAATTGGATTTGCCTGTGTTACAAATGACTCAATACACGCAAATCAGATAATATTAAATGTATTAAAATTTATTGAGGGAGATGGAAGGGTAGAGATAGTAAACCAACAAATAGAGATACTTTAGAAGGGAGTAAAATACATTGAAAAATATTCTAAATAATAACCATATTAAAGAAGTGCTTAAAATCCTAGAAGATACTTATCCTGATGCTGCTTGCGAGCTAGTTCATTCTAGCCCTTTTGAACTACTAATAGCAACCATACTTTCAGCACAATCTACAGATAAAAGAGTAAACATAGTCACAAACCACCTGTTTCAAGAGTTTAATACTCCAGGAGACTTTTTAAGGCTTACGGAGGATGAACTAGCAGAGAAGATAAGGACTATTGGCTTTTATAGGGCTAAGAGCAAAAATATCCTAAAAACCTGTAAAATTCTTGTGGAGGAATACAATTCTAAGGTTCCTTCTAGTAGAGAGGAGCTAGTTAAGCTGCCAGGGGTAGGCAGGAAAACTGCTAATGTTGTCATTAGCAATGCCTTTGGACAAAATGCCATAGCTGTAGACACTCATGTATTTAGAGTTGCAAATAGAATCGGATTAGCAGATAGCCAGGATGTCAATGGCACTGAAGAGGATTTAATGAACAATATAAATGAGGAGTTCTGGACTAAGGCACATCATCTTTTAATATTTCATGGTAGACGTGTATGTAAGGCACGAAAGCCTATGTGCGGTGAATGTCCTTTAGTAGAATTCTGCTTATATTATAAGCAGAATTTTGGAAAATAAAAAGGGAAAATCATATATTATGGAGAATAGCATATTTATTGCAAATATATTATATAAAAGGTGGAGTCATAACCTATGGATATAATGAGTAAAAACGGAAAAATATTTTCTTTAGACATTGGTACAAGAACAATCATTGGTGTAGTAGGAGAATTACAGGATAATAGCTTTAAAATTTTAGCAAGCGAAAAAATAGAACATGAAAAGAGAAATATGTATGATGGGCAAATCCATGATATAGACAGTGTAGTTAAAATAGTAACAAAAACTAAGGAGCTACTAGAGCAAAAGCTTAATACTAAGCTAGACAAAGTTGCTATTGCTGCTGCTGGAAGGGCATTGAAGACTCACAGGTCTAGTTTGGAAAGAGAAATAGACTTTAGCATAGAAATAGATGAAAGATTAGTTGAAAGTCTAGAAATGGAAGCTATACAAATAGCACAAAGCTCATTAGACAAAAGCACTTTAAAGGAAGAACAAAAATATTATTGTGTAGGCTATACTGTTATAAATTATTACCTAGATGGTAATTTTATGGAGAAGCTAGAAGGGCATAAAGGAAATAGAATAGGAGTAGATGTACTGGCAACCTTTCTACCATATACAGTAGTAGACAGCTTGTACACGGTTATGAACAGAGTAGGTCTAGAGGTGGTAAATTTAACTCTTGAGCCTATTGCTGCAATGAATATAGCAGTAAAGAAGAGCCTAAGACTACTAAACATAGCATTAGTTGATATAGGAGCTGGGACTTCTGATATTGCCATATCTAAGGATGGCACTATTGTGGCTTATGCTATGGCCTCTGTAGCTGGAGATGAAATAACAGAAGAGATAGCCAGAACCTATTTGTTAGACTTTGATGCAGCTGAAAAATTGAAAATCGGCTTAAACTCTAAGGATGTCCATAAATTTATAGATATTGTAGGTGTAGAGCACCAGATTAAAACAGAGACTATATTAGATGCAATAAACCCTTCAATAAAAACAATTGCAAGAGAGATAGGGAATAAAATTTTAGAGTTTAATGAGAAGGCACCAAGTGCAGTGTTCTTAGTTGGTGGTGGCAGTCAAATACCTAGGCTTAATGAATATATTGGAGAAGTTTTAGGGTTACAAAAAGAAAGGGTAGTAGTTAGAGATGCAAGCATTATTGAAAATGTATTAGATATTCCTGAGGAGCTACATGGTCCTGATGCAATTACACCTATAGGAATAGGATATTTTGCAATTAACAATATGTACAAAGATTTTACGGAAGTAAATGTAAATGGTCAGAAAATAAAATTGTTTAATACAAAGAACTTAAAAGTTTCAGATGCTCTTGCATTTGCAGGCTTTAATCCAAGAAAGCTTATACCCAAAAGGGGAGAAGGTATAATTTATTATTTAAATGGAGAACAGAAAAAAGTGTTTGGAGAAGTAGGAGAGCCAGCGAAGATCTATGTAAATGAAAAACTAGCTAATCTTGAGACGGGCCTTAAAAACGGAGACAGTGTTAGAGTTATTGAAGCCAGCAAAGGCAGAGAAGCACAGATAAATGTATTAGATTGTATAAATATGAGTAAAAGAGTAATCGTTAATAATAAATATATTAAGTTAGTACTAGAAGTAAGGATAAATAAAGAGCTGATTTCTGATAATATTCTGATAAATAACGGAGATATAATAGAAACAAAAGAAATAAGGCATCTAAGTCAGCTTTTAAGCTACATGGATATTAATAAGGATGAACATATAGTATATAAAGATGGGAAAATCATAAACAATGATTATGCACTAAAAGAAGACGATATATTGGTAGTAAAGGCTTCAAGAAATGGAGAAACAAAGGAAGAAGAATCTCATCAAAAAAGCATAAGATTAACAATAAATGGAGAGGAAACAGAAATACTCCATGATAGGACAAGTTTTATCTTTGTGGATATTTTTGATTATATAGAAATAAACCTAACTAAGCCCCAGGGAGAATTGATTCTAAATGTAAATGGAATAAAGGCTGAGTTTACACAGGAATTGAAGGATGGAGATAAAATAGAAGTATATTGGAAGAAATAGAATTGTTGTATTTCCACCTATGATTAAAAGTAAGAAAGGAGATATTTTATGGAAGTCGATGCACTATATGATAAAAAGGTGAAGTGTCCCATATGCAGTAAGGAATTCATTACGAAAAAAATGAGAACATCTAGAATCAGAATAGATAGAGTAGATGGGGATTTTATGAACTATTATAAAAGTGAGAATCCTACAAAATATCACGTTTTTGTTTGCCCTAAATGTGGATATGCTGCCATGGAAAGCAATTTTAATAATATAAGGCCTTTTGAAAAGGAAATAATCAAAGAAAATGTTTCTTCAAAGTGGAGAGAGAGAGAGTATTCTGGAGTAAGAACAGATGAAGAAGCAATACAATGCTATATGCTAGCATTCTATTGTGGACAGCTATTAAATTTAAAAAAGCTTGATTTAGGAAATATAGCGCTTAAAATTGCTTGGTTATATAGAGGAAAAAATGAAGAAGAAGAAAGAAGATTTATTCAAAATGCACTAGAGCTATTTGAACAGGCTTTTTACACGGAAAATCTTTCAGACACATCTATGGACGAAATAAATATAGGTTATTTGATAGGAGAGCTATATAGAAGATTAGGAAACAAGAAAGAAGCAGTTTTATGGTTTGGAAAAACAGTATCAAACCCACTCATTAAGACTAATCCAAGAATAGAAAAAATGACAAGGGAACAATGGCTTTTAGCAAAGGAGAATGAAAATGGAGAATGAAGGAAGGATTTACTACCAGAGCTTTAATACATACCTAGGAGACATATGGATAGGATTCACAAGCAAAGGATTAGCTAGATTAGATTTTTCTATAAACAAGGAACAATTCGAAAAAGAGCTTACAAAAAATTATAGGCAGATAAAAGAATATACTGGAAAGAATAGTGATTATGTGGATGGAATAAAAATGTATTTAGAAAAACAAATAAAGAGCTTTGACTTTCCTTTAGACCTAAAGGGTACTGAATTTCAAAGAAAAGTATGGCAGGAGCTGTTAAAGATACCTTATGGAGAGGTAAAATCCTATAAGGATATTGCTCTTGCAATTGGAAGTAATAAGGGCTTTAGGGCAGTAGGAATGGCTAACAATAGAAATCCTGTAGCCATAGTAGTACCATGTCATAGGGTCATTGGAGCTAATGGTGAGCTAGTGGGCTATGGCGGTGGAATAGAAACTAAGATAAAGCTGTTAAAGCTTGAAGGACTAAATATTTCTGAAAGGGATAGTAATGGAAGGAAATTATATTTTGTTGTCTAAAATATAGTATACATTAACTTTGTTAGTATACATAAGATAATATCCCACATATTATATTATAAAATATTTATAAGGTGGGATACAGATGTATTTTTATATTAAAAATAGAGAAAATAAACTACCCATAGTTCTTATACCTGGACTTTTTGGTTCCTTAGGTGATGATATTATTTTAGGAACAGGGGATTTAAATTTTGGAATGGCAGAACCCTTATACAGACCACTTATTAATAACTTAGAGGAGCTTGGCTACAAAGAGGGAGAAAACTTGTTCATTGCTTTTTATGATTGGAGAAAAGGCTGTGAATATAATACTGAAAAGTACTTAATACCTAAAATAGAAGAAGCTAAAAGCATTACTAATTCCAGTATGGTAGATATTATAGGACATAGTTTAGGTGGGATAGTGGCTAGGGATTATATCCAAGGCTCACTATATAAAGATGATGTTAGAAATTTAATAATGATGGGAACACCTAATGCTGGAGCAGTAAATGCATATTATTTCTGGAGCGGAGGACAGGTTCCTTATGACAAGCTAGAAAAAAACCTTCTTTATCAGCTAATTAAGATAGGTTTTTTTTGGATATACAGATTTTTACATGGGCAAATCAGTGATTTGAATATTCTAAGAAACATATTTCCGGTAGTACAAGAGCTCCTTCCGAGCTTTGAATATGGAGATTATTTATTTGTTGACGATAATAGTGGGTTCAAAAAGCCCGTTAATATTAAGAATATGGATGCTTTAAACTCCTTGTTAAGTAATATGAATAAGAATATCCACTTAATATATAATAAGGGCATAAAACTATATCATGTAATAGGCACTGGATTTGAAACGACAGATATAATCTGTGTAAGCCATAATGAGAGTGAAAGTGAAAAATGGAAAGATGGAAAACCTCTATATTCTATATCTATGCCCTATGGAGATGGGACTATAACTATAAGCAGTGCTGAATCAATATATAGTAAAAATTATTATCTAAAAGAGAATCACGGCGATATTTTAAAGAAATCTAAGGATATATTAGCTTCAATCCTTAAATGCCCTACCATTCAGACGAGAGATAAAGAGCAAAAAAACGAGACAAGATATTTTTATAGTATAATCCTAAAAAACATATCTGAAACAGAAATTGTTTTTTCAAGAAATGAAAAAAGATTAAATATTATGAAGGCTTCCAATACAGACGGATATATTACAAGAGAAATGGGTGAAAATCTATATTGGATTATGATAAATACCGGATTGACCCCTTAATATTGGACAAAAACTCACGAATACTTTCTTTTTCTTAGTTCCTTATATTTTAATGCTTTTTCGCTTTTTTTATTATA
>NZ_FNQE01000039.1 GCF_900107485.1 Proteiniborus ethanoligenes | reverse complement strand
AGGTATGATACAAAGCATGTCCAGAGTGTCAAGATGCATTGATAATGGACCTATGGAAGCATTCTGGGGCATGTTAAAATCTGAAATGTATTACCTTAGAAGATTCAATTCATACTCCGAATTAGAAACTGCTATTGTTGATTATATAGAGTATTACAATAATCATAGGTATCAAAGGCGATTAAAGTGTATGACACCAATAGAGTACAGAAATTACTTGCAGAATAAAGTTGCATAGAATGAGTCTACGCCAACCATTGTTCAACGATTGGCGTAGAAAGATTTTTATTTTTACCACTGTCTACTTGACAGGGGCATGTTCATAATTCAATATCCTGTGGTATTTTTATATAAAAAATACTTCCTTCTCCTACTTTGCTTTGGATATCAATTACTCCTTGGTGTAATGTTATTATCTGATGTGCAATTGAAAGCCCTAAGCCTGTTCCACCAGTTTTTCTTGTTCTTGCTTTATCAACCCTATAAAATCTATCGAATATATATCCAATGCTCTCTTCTGGTATTCCTATGCCATTATCCTGTACTTCAATAACTGCCCATCTTCCTTTAGAATATAAACTAACTATAACTTCTCCATATTCTTGTGTGTATTTAATTGCATTATCTATAATATTTATAATAGCCTGCTGTATTTTTTCAGCATCTACTTTTATCTGTATTTTTTCTTTTAGATTAAGTATTAGCTGAATATTTTTTTGTTCTGATAATGGCTGCATTCTATTCACTATCTTTTCTAACAGAAAGTTAATATAAGTTATCTTATAGCTTAGGTGAAGCTTTTCTTTGTCTAAATCAACTAGAGATAAAAGCTCAACAATAATATTGTTTAATCGATCGGATTCCGAAGATATATCTGACATAAATTCTTTATAAACTTCTATATCTTCTTCGTCCTGATGAAGAAGAGATTCTGATAATAGCTTCATAGAGCTTATAGGAGTACGCAATTCATGAGAAACATTGGCTACAAATTCTTCTCTCTGCCTATCGACTTGATCAAGCTTCATTATTATTGCATTAAATGCATCTGCCATCTTTTTAAATTCATCATTTGTATTTATCTCAATCTTCTGTTTTAAATCCCCTTTAGACATTCCAATTATTGCTTTTGTAAACCTTTCTAAAGGCTTAAAAACAAAATCTAAAAAAACAAAGCTTATTATAGCTATTATCAATATACATGCCGTGGAAATTAATATTAGACTTTTATTAATATTACCTACTGTAGAGTAAATGTCATTTATGGAGATAGATATAAGAGTAGCCCCAACTATGTTGTTTTGCAATATTAATGGTACAGAAATGTACAGAACATGCCCATAGTCTTCAAAATTATAGACATTGGATGATGTAATGCCCTCTAAGGCATTTTGAATTTCAACATGCTTAAAGGTCTTATTTAAATATTCTTTATTAGAATCACCTATAACTAAACCTTTTTTATCTACTACAATGATTCTAGCGTTGATTTTTTTGCTATGATTAAGGATTATTGACTCCATATACGCGGTATGCTCTACTATTTGATTGTGAATTGTAAAGCTTTTAATATCATTTGAAAGAATATTAGCTCTAATAAGTATATTGCTTTTTCTTTCCTCTATATATATGTTTAATATTATCCTGCTTATAAAGGTATTAATAATTATGAGAGAAATGACTACTAATAACAAATAGGTGGAAACGAGTTTCCACCTTATACTAATAAATTTGTTCTGTTTTTTAAGCCTTTGTCCTAAAATAATAACCAACTCCCCATTTGGTCAGAATATATTCTGCTTGGTTGGAATTCTTCTCGATTTTTTCTCTTAATCTTCTTATGTGAACGTCTACTGTT
This sequence comes from Proteiniborus ethanoligenes, assembly GCF_900107485.1. NCBI lineage: Bacteria > Bacillati > Bacillota > Clostridia > Eubacteriales > Proteiniborus > Proteiniborus ethanoligenes. The sequence continues at coordinate 20,962 of NZ_FNQE01000039.1, read as the reverse complement.
CTCAAATCTCCAAAGTACTCATATCCCCATATGATTTCTAGAAGTTCTTCCCGTGTAAATACTTTTCCTGGGTTTGATGCTAATAATAGAAGGAGATCAAATTCTTTAGCAGTTAGGTTAATATCTTGACCTCTAACAGTAACTTTTCTACCCAAGGTGTTGATAGTAAAATTATCTAATTGAATTATTTGCTCACCTATTCTAGTTTCTCTTTGATTAACTCTTCTCAATATTGCTTTAATTCTAGCCTTTAATTCTAGTATGTTAAAGGGCTTAGTCATATAGTCGTCGGCACCATATTCAAGTCCAAGAATTTTATTAATATCTTCGCCCTTCGCAGTCAGCATTATTATAGGAACCTGTGATTTCTCTCTAATTTTTTGACAGACTTCAAGCCCATCTATTCCCGGAAGCATTAGGTCTAACAATATCAAATCATAATTCTCTTTTTTAAATCTATCATATGCCTCTAATCCATCATATGCAACGTCAATATCATATCCGTCTTGCTCTAAGCTATATTTTAACCCCTTTACCAACAAAGCTTCATCGTCTACGATTAAAATCTTGGTGTCCATTGTATCACCTCAACCCCTGTTTTAATAACAAAACACTTATTACTATACTAAACTAAATTCTATATTGATTTAATTAATCCTCTTTTTTAAAGAAATAAGTTAATCTATGATAATACTCTTGTGTCTCCAACACGTTTAGTAATCTTTATATCATCGAGATACTCTATAAAAGCAATAGCAAACTTTCTATTTGTATTAAGCAAATCTCTTAGCTGTGCTACTGAAATAGAGCCATTAGTCCTAATAAAGTCCTTTGTCTTTGTAATTGCTTCAGCATATGACTCTTTATGTACAATATTTTCTTCCTTAAACCTTATCAATATACCCATATCAATTAGGGCACCAAAAACCTGGTCTATAGCTTTCTTTTCGTATTTTAGATAATCATAAATTTCTTCTCTTTTTAAGGCTGTAAATCTACTGTCAAGAAAGATTTTTTCTATTTTTTCTTTAATCTCATTTTGAGCTATATTAAATTTAACTTCAAAGTCTTTTAAGGCTAAGTTTTCATTAATAGGCTTTATTATATCATCTTTTATAAGCATGTTAATAAAGCTATCTCCTAGTTTTTGTTTAGCTAAACCTAAGTACTTGCTTCTTATTTCTTCCTTAGGCATACCAGATTTCAAAGGATTTTTCTCATGGAATTTTTTTAACTCTTCAGTAATTTTTTCGGATAAATAGTCACCATAATCTTTATGAATTATGTACAAATCTTTAAGCAAACTAAAAGTTAGTACCTTATGATCTTTGCTAAGTTCATCTATAGTCTTTAATATTCTTTCTTCAGTCATAACAGTTAAAACAGATATGTCTTTTACATTCGGAAAGTGCTTGCTCTTATCCTTGATTATCTTTTCTATAATATCGGCAATATCACCTGTTTCCTTGATTTCTAGCTCTTTTATTACCTCTTCATCAAATCTCTTTCTTTTAGGTGGATTTGGTTCTAATATTTCTCCTCCCCCTATAGTCATCATTGGAGAATAAAATCTTATTATAAATCTATCTCCGCGCTTTGCAACTATTTCTTCTTCTAGTCTGAGCTGAGCATAACAGCTTTCCCCTGGTGTCATCTGTTCTCTATCTAAAAACACTACTCTACAGAGGACTTCACTAGAGCCTATATAAAGTCTAAGTCTTGTTCTATTGTCAATAATCCTTTGAGAATCTTTCAGCAATTTCAATTTAACATCAACCATCATTGTAGGCTCCATTGAGCCTATGGGTGCTATAACATTTCCTCTTTCTATCTCAGTTTTTTTAAGACCAGCAATATTTATGGCAACTCTTTGTCCTGCATAGGCTGTGTTGCTGTCGCTACCATGTACTTGAATAGATCTTATTCTTCCAGTCTTATTTCCTGGGAAAACTTGTATCTCTTCCCCAATTTCAAATTTTCCTGAGGTAAGAGTCCCAGTTACTATTGAACCAAAGCCTTGCATAGAAAAAACCCTATCTACAGGTAATATAGATGTCCCTGTAATATCTCTCTCCTTAACTTCTTCAGTAAGCTCATCAATAGTTTCTATAACCTCTTGTATCCCCATTTTTGTTGTTGATGAAACTGGAATTATTGGACTTTCTTCTAAAAATGTACCTTTTATTCTTTCACGAATATCTTCTTCTACTAAGGCTAGCCATTCTTCATCTACTAAATCTGATTTAGTCAATGCAATAAGTCCCTTTTCTATACCTAGAAGATTTAATATATCTAAATGCTCTTTTGTTTGAGGCATTATACCCTCATCAGCAGCTATAGCCAAAACAACAACATCTATACCCATTACACCAGATAGCATGTTTTTAATAAATTTTTCATGTCCTGGTACATCTATAATTCCAGCTCTTCTTCCACTTGGGAGATCAAAATATGTAAATCCCAATTCTATTGATATTCCTCTTTCTTTTTCCTCTTTTAATCTATCAGTTTCTCTTCCCGTTATTGCTTTTATTAATGTTGTTTTGCCATGATCTATATGTCCAGCTGTACCTATAATAACATTTTTCATTAGTAACACTCCTTCAAGTTATTGCTTGAAGCAAATTTTATTCCTTCTGCTACAGTATCAAATTCTTTTTCATCAACTGTTCTTAAGTCAATATATAATCTATCCTTAAAGATACGAGTAACAATAGGAGTGCTAAAGCTTCTTAATCCTTTCTCTAAAGAAGAAACACTTATTTTATCTGAATATATCATAATACACTTAGTAGGTAGTTGCTCAAGAGGCATGGAGCCTCCACCTACCTGAGAGTAATCGTCAACAATTTCTGTAGTTAATTCCTTTGATTTTTCTTGATTAATTTTAGATAATAACTTCTCGGCTTTTTTATTAAGCTCCTCCTGTGTTGCTGTAAGCATCTTTAAAGTTGGTATTTTATTAATTGCAATATCTTCTTCTATATATAACCTCAAAGTAGACTCTAGGGCTGCAATAGTGAATTTATCTATTCTTAATGCTCTATTTAAAGGATGTCTTTTCATAACATCTATATATTTCTTTTTACCAATGATGATACCTGCTTGAGGCCCTCCTAAAAGCTTATCTCCACTAAAGGTTATAACATCTACTCCTGCATTTACAGAGTCTTGAACTGTTGGCTCGTATTGAAGACCGTATTTCCTTAAATCTACTAAAACTCCACTTCCTAAATCCTCAATAACAGGTATATGGTATTGCTCCCCTAAATTAACCAACTCTTCTAAGGATACACTTGCAGTGAAACCTAGGATCCTATAATTGCTGGTGTGAACCTTAAGAAAAGCTGCTGTATTTTCATTTATAGAACTCTCATAATCTTTTAAATGTGTTTTGTTTGTGGTCCCTACATCAACTAGCTTTGCACCACTTTGCTCCATAACTTCTGGAATTCTAAAAGAGCCTCCTATCTCTACTAGCTCTCCCCTAGAAACTATAACTTCCTTACTTTTAGCTAAACTGCTTAAAGCCAATACAACTGCCGCTGCATTGTTGTTTACAACTAAAGCCGCTTCAGCTCCTGTTATCTTCTTAATAATATCTTCTAGATGACTATATCTCGATCCTCTAACCCCAGTCTCAAGATCAAATTCTAGATTATTATAGCTAGAAGATATTTCTGTCATATGCTCCATTATTTCTTTGCTAATTAAAGATCTGCCTAGATTAGTGTGAATAACAACTCCTGTACAGTTAATTACTTTTTTAAGCTTTGGCTCTATAGCTTTTCTAACCTTTTTTTCTATTGTATCAGTTATGAAATATATCTGTCTATCTAGCTCCTCTAATGCTATTTGTTTATTTGATATAGAGTCTCTTAGTTCAGCAATTACAGCTCTTGTTGAATCTGCAATAATTTCCCTAGGAGCTATATTATAAAGATTTTCAATTCTTTTATCTTCTAATATTTGATCAACTTTGGGCAGCCTGCTATATAAATTCATAGTGTTGTTCATAGACTATCCTTCCTATCTCTTTATTTATAATAGATTATTCTACTATAATATATTTTTGCTGTTTCTCTAATACTTCTCCAACTATTCCATACTGCGTAGCATTGCCTTCAAGTTCCTTCATTAACAACTCTACTTTATTGGCATCTACAGAGATTAAAAGCCCTCCTGAAGTTTGAGGATCATATAATATGTCCTTCATTTCTTGAGTTATTCTATTATCAAAAGAAACCTTATCTCCAATAAAGCTCATATTTGAGTATGCACCACCAGGCACTAGCCCCATTTTTGCATATTCTAATGCTTGAGATAAAACTGGTATTTTTTCAGAGTATAGCTTAATTGTTACATTACTGCCTTCTGCCATTTCTAAAGCATGGCCTAAAAGCCCAAACCCAGTAATATCTGTACAGCTATTTGCATCAGCTTTTAGCATAGCATCCTTAGCATACTTGTTTAATGTTGTCATTATTTTTACAGCCTTGTTATATGTTTCTTCATCTACCATTTGAGCTTTAATAGCAGTGTTGATAATTCCTATTCCTATGGGCTTAGTCAAAATTAATTTATCTCCTACTTTTGCATTACAATTTGTAAGGACCTTATCAGGATGAATAAATCCACTAACGCTAAGACCATATTTAGGCTCATCATCCTCTACTGTATGACCTCCTATAAGGATAGCTTTTGCCTCATTAACCTTATCATATCCTCCTTTTAATATGTCAGCCATTATCTGTGGAGGTAAGCATGTGGGAAAACAAATAATATTCATTGCCAGTTTAGGTTCTCCACCCATTGCATATACATCGCTTAAAGAATTAGTTGCTGCAATTTGCCCAAAGGTATAAGGATCATCTACAACAGGTGTGAAAAAATCTACGGTTTGGATAATCGCAGTATCTTCATTTATTTTATAAACTGCTGCATCATCAGAGGTTTCTATACCTACAATTAAATTTTCATCATATGTTTTTGGTAATTGACACAGAACCTGTGCCAAGGTATCAGGACCAATTTTAGCTGCTCAACCTGAGCTTTTTGACATTTCAGTAAGTCTTTTTTCCTTTTGGGTCATAGCTATCACCTCTTATTTAACAGTAATATAGTCTTTAATAGAATCAAATTTCTTATCCCCAATTCCAGATACTTTCTTTATATCATCAATATTTGAAAATTTATTGGTACTTCTATACTCAATTATTCTTTCTGCGATAACAGGACCTATACCTGAAAGCTTTTGAAGTTCTTCTTTTGTTGCTGTATTAATATTGATTTTGGTCTGAGTAGTGCTTGTATTATTACTCTGACTAAAAGAAGTTATTTCAATTTGAGATATTTCTTCTCCTATTTTAGGTATGTAAATCTTTTCCTCATCGTATACCTTTTTAGCTAGATTTATCATTTTTTCATCTGCATATTGTGTTAATCCTCCAGCTATATTAATTACATCTATGACTCTAGCTCCCTCATTTAATTCAACTACTCCTGGTCTTATAACTTCTCCATCAATATGCACTATAATGGTTTGGGATATATCCTCTTCAGTATCTACCTCGTCTTTTAATGAGTCTGCTGTTACATTTTTTAAACTATCTAAATCCAAATAACCTTTATCTCTCTCCTCAAGCTTCATACCCCTATTTGCATACATAGGATATATTAAGAAAGAAGCAAGGATAATAACAAATACTAGTATAACTATTCGTTCTCTTTTTGTAAAGTTAAGCACGATAATCACCCCAGTACATTGATATTCTTACCGTATTATTCTATACAATACATGTATTTCCTTCATATAATTTGTAAAAACTTTTCATAAATAATTTATTTTCATAAAAATTTTGTCATTGTCTTAAAAATAATGGAGAATTTTGATATACTATATTAGTAAACATAAGCGGAGGTGGTATATTGAAAAAAATTATATTATTTTTCCTATTAATATTCTTTATATTTAACGCAGAAACATTAGCTTCTAGTTATGAGCCTGATATATCTGCTGAAGCTGCAATTCTAATAGATGCAGATACTGGTATGATACTTTTTGAAAAAAATGCCAATCAATCTATGTTTCCTGCTAGCACTACAAAGATTTTAACTGGAATAATCGCCATTGAAAAAGGAAGTCTTGAAAAAAAGATTGTTGTAGATAAGGCTACACCTTATGAGATCAATGGAAGCCATATAGCTCTTGAGCCAGATGAAGTTTTAACCATGAAGGATTTAATCTATGCAACACTTATTGAATCTGCTAATGATGCTGCTACAGTAATCGGTAAGGATATTTCAGGCTCTACAGAAGAGTTCGCAAAACTTATGAATAGTCGTGCTAAAGAAATGGGAGCAAAAAACACTAATTTTACAAATGCAAATGGTCTTCCAGATGACAACCATACTACAACTGCATACGATTTAGCTATGATTGCTAAATACGCAATGCAAAATGAGCTTTTTAGAGATATCGTATCTAATTATCTCTATACCATAGAGCCTACTAACAAAAAAACAGATTTTAGATATTTAAGGTCTTCAAACAAGCTATTATATAGTACAGAAAAAATTAATGTTAATGGAAATAGTGTACCTATTAAATACGAAGGGGCTAATGGTATAAAAACTGGGTATACAGTACAAGCTCAAAGTTGTCTAGTGGCTTCTGCTCATCGTAACGGACAAAACCTAATAAGTGTAGTATTAAAAGCAAATGGAAATAACGTATACATAGATACTCATAAGCTTTTAAATTATGGTTTTGATAACTTTTCAAATGTTAAGGTTGCGTTTAAAAATGAATTTATAGATAATATCGATGTAGAAAATGGAGATAAACCATTTGTTACTGGGATAGTAGGTAGTGATTTGTTTAATCTAATTCCTAAAGGAAAAGAAGCCCAAGTGAAAAAAAATATTATTCTTCCTCAAAAAATTTCTGCCCCTGTCAACAAGGGACAAGTAATTGGAAGAATTGAACTTACGCTTGACAATAAGATTATCGGCACATGTAATATAGTTTCTGCAATGGAAGTAAATCAAAAAGCTGCCTTTGAAGTAGTTAATATTGAAGGTAGCAGTATTCTTAAAAAATGGTGGTTTTGGCTAATCTTTTTATTTATAGTTTGGAGAACATATATAGAATTAAAGAGAAGAAAGATAAAAAAGAGAAGGAGACAATCCTACTTATATAGTAAATTCTAAAGGTGACCATAGGTCACCTTTTATATTATTGCTATAGCCTCAATCTCCACATTTCCATCCTTAGGTAGTCTTGCTACTTCCACACAAGATCTGCCAGGTTTATGTTCATTAAAAAATTCGCTATATACTTGATTTATTAATCCAAACTGATTCATGTCTTTTATAAATACTGTAGTCTTAACTACGTCATTAAGAGTAGCACCTGCTGCTTCCAACACTGCTTTAAGATTTTCAAGTGATTGTCTAGCTTCATCTTGTATATTTCCCTCTACTAAGTTACCAGTTTCAGGATTTATTCCTAGCTGTCCAGAAGTGAAAACCATATTTCCTGCTACCATAGCCTGCGAATATGGCCCTATAGCATTTGGTGCTTTTTCAGTAAATATTGACTTTTTTTCCATATCTACAACCTCCTCAAGTTAAATATTAATCAATTTTATGCAACCTTATTTCCTCTAGATAATTATATATCGTGTACCTAGAAACACAAAGCTTTTCTGCCACATATTCAATGGAACCCTTGATTAAGAAAATTCCCTTTTCATTTAATATGCGTACTATTTCAACTTTATCTTCCTTATTAAGGTAAGATATAGGTTTGCCAATATTATATAACACTCCTGATAATATATTGTTCATTACATGATTTATATTCTCATAATCAGCTTGATTATAATTATTTATACTTTCACCAACTAAGCAAAAATCGTCAAAGACTCTTTTAGCTAATAAAAAATCTGAAATATCAAAGCTAATAACCACAATCCTGTCTTCAGAATCATTCTTGTCCTCTACAAGAAAAATTAATGCTTTTATGTTTCTTCCTTCTCTATTTGTATAGGTGAATACCTTGTATTTCTCATTATTTGCAAATTTATTTAATGCCTCTAGCTCAAACTGATTAATTTTATCTCCTATCTTACGAGATGTTACATGACTATTTTCAATATAGATTATACTTTTATTAGATTTAGCCACAACGATTTCACAGGCCTGACCTAATAGTTTGCCTAACCCATTTGCTAAAGAAATTAAGTTGTCATGTAAAAAATCTATTTCAATAGTCATATTTTATATTCCTTCTTTCCATACTGTATATTTATATATGGACGTTTTTTGCGTCAGCCCATAATCTTTCTAGATTATAAAAATCTCTATCCTCTTTATAAAATACATGTACTATAATGTCACCATAGTCTAGTAATATCCAGTTACCTGTATTATACCCTTCTTTATGCCTTAGTTCGAAACCATTTAAATGCATCTTTTCCTCAATTGCATCTGATATGGCCATTGCTTGTCTTTGAGAATTTCCACTTGCAATTACAAAATAATCTGCTATACTAGTTAGCTCAGATATTTTCAATATTTTAATATCAAAAGCTTTTTTGTCCTCTGCAGATTTTACTATTGTTGATAATTGAATATCCAATATACTACCTCCTGATTAATATTAATTATTTGTCCTAGCCTTTTCTTCATTCTTCATAACCACATTATGATCTAAAAACATATTGTTCACCATTTCCTGAGATTCTTCTGGATTATGAACAAAATACCAAATCCCATTTATTAGCTTTGGTTCGCCTGGTAATGTAGCCATTTCTATGTTGTCAGTATCAACATTTTTTGCTTTAAGTGCAAATTTGGCAATTACATCTAATGGTATATTTGTATCTACATTTTTAAAATAGGTATCAATGAATTTAGGAAGTTTAATTATATTTATTGGATTTAAGGCTTGTTTTATTGCACTATTCATAAACTGCTGCTGAGCCTTAATTCTGCCTAAATCTTGATCCTTATATCCTTTCCTATATCTTAGAAATTCTAATGATTTTTTCCCGTTTAAAGTTTGTTTTCCTTTTTTAATATCAATATGAAGCGGAGGATCAGCTACGGGATCGCTATATTTCATATCCATAGGAACATCTACTTCGACTCCTCCAATTAAATCTACTACTTCTTCTACAATTTTATAATCTACTCTAACAAAATATTCAACATCTACACCTAGTAAGTCCTTTACAGCTTTTATTGATAAATCTGGTCCACCATAAGCATGGGCATGATTAATTTTTTCTTTGTTTTGTCTGCCTCTTATAATTGCCATAGTGTCCCTAGGTAAAGACAATATTGAAACTTTTCCAGTAGTATCATCATATTTGCAAAGCATTATAGTATCTGTTCTTTGATTTTTGTTTTTATTTAAATCCTTAGAATCTATGCCTAATAATAAAAAAGTTATCTCTTTTTTATCATTATCACCCTTAAATAAATCTGTAATAGTAGAAGCCAAAGTGTCCTTTCCATTTTCGCTTCTCATTACGAATACTATTATACCTCCAAAAAATAAAGAAAATATTACAAATGCTGTTATAAAGGTTTTAAAAAATCTTGTCATTAATATACCACTCCAAACTAGTTAGTTTCATTTATTAGATAATTTCTTGCAGCTATTGTGTCAGGATGAATATAATATCCCCTATCTATAACATGCTTTATTGTATTGTCCATAGCTTTAAGCAATGCCTTATTTAAATCATCATAAGCTAATTTTCTAATCTCGTCTACTCCAAAAAAATCTCTACTTGGTTCTATATAATCTGCTATGTATATTATTTTTTGAAGTAAGCTCATGTTAGGCTTGCCTGTAGTGTGATATTTTATTGCGTCTATTATATCTCTATCATCTATCTTATGCTCCTTCATAGCTATCTCAGCACCTAAAGCACCATGTATTAACTCAGGGATTATATTTACTTGACCTTTTTGAATTATACCAAAATCATAGGCCTTTTTCAACAATTCTGATTTATCCGCATATTTCCCACAATCATGTAACAATCCAGCAATAGTAGCCTTTTCTATATCGCTATTATATTTTAATGATAGCTTTCTTGCTTCTTCCATCACTCCTACTGAATGAAGATATCTTTCTAATCCAATACTATTTATTAATATGTCTTTTGAATTTTTTATTATATCTAAATGGTTATCCATTCTATATACAGTCCTTTTCTACATTATCTTGATATAGTTTATGCTTGATTATATATGCTTCTACTGACTCTGGAAGTAAATATTTTACTGTCATTCCATTCTTGATTCTATTTCTTATGTCAGTTGAGGATATCTGTAACGCAGGAACAGTAACTGTATATATGCTTCTATTATATTTAGACTCTAATTCCTTAACTTTTGTTTCAATTTTTGACATTTGAAATCCCGGCCTTGTAGCAGCAACAAATTTGCATATACTCAATAATTTATCCACATCCTTCCAAGTAGATAATTGCAGCAATGAATCTGCCCCTGTAATAAAATAAAATTCAGCTCCATCCCCACAACATTTCTTTAATTCCATAATAGTGTCTATTGTATATGTGATTCCTTCTCTTTCTAATTCTATTGAAGAAATATCAAAATAAGGATTTGAAATTGTAGCTAATAAAGCCATTTGATATCTATGGTTTGAAGATGTCACTTTTCTAGAATCCTTATGAGGAGGATTACCAGCAGGAATAAATATAACCTTGTCCAAGTTAAATTTGTATCTAATTTCTTCTGCAATGACTAAATGTCCTGCATGAATCGGGTCAAAGGTTCCACCCATAATGCCATATTTCTTTATCTGATTACTCATAGAATGACCTCTCAGTCTTATTTATAAGATAAAATACATACTCAATCTTTATTATATAATATTTTATTTACAACTTAAACTAAAATCTACATTAACAAACTAAATTTATCCAAATGATAAGGTATCTGTTTTTTTAATTTAAATTAATATAGTCTTTAATTTCTTCTATATCTTCTCTACTATCATAATATAAGGTATGTGTTTTTTCAATTTCAAAATTTTTCAAATATATTATTAGCTTACCATGGGTGTCTTCTTCATATTTTATACATTTATATCCCTGATCATAAAGTTGTTGAATTTGAATTTTGCTATTGCCCATCTTTGATTATCTCCTTATATGAATTTTATAAAGCATAAAAGAGATTGGTTTCCCAATCTCCTTATATTTTCCCCATATTTTTTCATTTCATCATAAGTTCTTATATATTTCCTATGGTAACTCTATTTTTTTATTTTCTTTTGATTCTCTGTAAATGACAAATTTATTCCCTATGCTTTGAACGAATTCAGCATTTAGACTATCAACGACTTGATCTGCAGCTTCCTTTGCAGCTAAGGAACTGTTGTTAAGTACATTGATTTTTACTATCTCTCTTGCCTCAAGTGCCTCATCTACTTGCTTAAGAAAGCTTTCAGTTATTCCATTTTTGCCTATTTGAAAAATTGGATCTATTGTATTTGCTAATGCCTTTAAATAGCTTCTCTGTTTTCCACTAATCAATAATTACACTCCTTTAACATTAAACTTCTACTTCTTTTCTTGATTTACGTCTATGAACTTCATAATTTTGCATTCCTTTTTTCCATCCACTTCTAGATTTTTCAATAGGCTCATATTTACTGTTAATTACAAAATCCCCTTTAGCTATACAGTAATAAGTTGGTTGGTTTTCTTTACAATTTCCACAATTTATGCAGTCCATCTCCCTAACTTGACCTCCATTAATCAAAAAATTCAAATTCATAACCACAAATATTTACTATTTCTTCATTTTTAATACCTAATTCTTTAAGTTTATCTACAACTCCCCTCTTCTTAATCATTCTTTGAAAATACCTTATTGAGTCTAAGTCATCAAAATTAGTAGAATTAAGAAGCTTTTCAACAAAATCTCCTTCTACAAAATATTGTTCATTTTCTTTTCTAACAATAATATCATCTTTCTTCTCTTTTAATTCATAAGTTTTATTTTCTTCTACAATCTCAATGGTTGGCTCTATTTCACCTGCTTCTTGAAGCTTATTCCAAATGCCGTATTTAAGCTCCTTTATCCCCTGCCTAGTAGCTGCGGATATAGGATATAGTTCATATCCTAGCTTGCTAACCTCTTTTTCAAGCCTATCAAAGCCATCGCCTTCTCCTAATATATCCATCTTGTTCCCTACTACAATCTGAGGTCTACTTGCTAATCTAGCATCATATTTTTCAAGCTCTTGGTTAATTTTTATAAAATCTTCTACTGGATCTCTTCCTTCTTGACCAGATACATCTACTAAATGCACTATAACTCTAGTCCTTTCAATGTGTCTAAGAAAATCATGTCCAAGTCCTATCCCCGTATGTGCTCCCTCAATAAGTCCAGGGATATCTGCTATTACAAAGCTTTTGCCACCTTCTATTTCAACAACCCCTAAATTAGGAGTCAATGTAGTAAAATGATAGTCCGCAATCTTTGGTTTTGCATCAGTCATAACTGATAACAGAGTAGACTTGCCTACGTTAGGGAATCCTACTAGACCAACATCAGCTAACAGCTTAAGCTCTAGGACTATCCATCTTTCCTCTCCTTTTGAACCACCTTCAGCAAATCTAGGTGCTTGTCTTGTAGAGGTTGTAAATTTCATATTCCCCTTACCTCCACGACCACCTTTTGCTATTACATATGTAGTCCCATCTTCAGTTAAGTCGGCAATAATTGCATTAGTTTCAGCATCCCTTATAATAGTTCCCTGAGGAACTTTTAGAATGAGATCCTGTCCTTTTTTGCCATATTGCATTTTTGATTTCCCATCTTCTCCATTTGGTGCTTTATGGTGTCTACTGTATCTGAAGTCCATGAGAGTTCTAATATTTCTATCTACTTCAAGTATTACACTACCGCCATCTCCACCATCACCACCTGCTGGCCCACCTGCAGGCTCATATTTTTCTCTTCTAAAGGCTACTGCGCCATGACCGCCATTGCCTCCTTTTACAAATATCTTTGCCACGTCTATAAACATCTCATTCATCCTTCTATTTTTAATAATTTTATTATACCAATTATCATAATAGTGTCAACTATCTATTAGTATTCCATTAAAAGTTAATATTAATAATTATTATATATTCATTACATAAGAATAAATACTATCCTCTGTTATCAAATCTTTCGTATTATTAAGGTGAAAAACTACTTCAAATCCATCATCAGCTTTAGTTATGTTTTCAAAATAGCCGTATTTTTCCTCTAATAGCTCTATATCAATATGACCATTAAATACAAATTCTATTTTTTCCTCATGCTCATATATATCTATTAACAGCTTTGATTCCTCGTAGTTTTTATTTGTACAGCTTATAAAAGCATCTAGAATCTTAGATATGCTGTCTAAAATCAGCTTTTCGTTTTCGATTCCCCTTAACTCACTATCTACATAGCTATCCACCTCAATAACAATCTCCAATCCCTTATTTGTGGCTTCTCTTATTTTTTTATCTAATAGAATAGATATAGAAAAAATAGTTAAATAATAGCATTTCCCAATACCAGATGAAGTAACTATAGACTTTTTAATATGCTCTAAAGCTTTTTTACTGTCATTTAATTGCAAATATCCATATACAACCTGGTATATATTCATAAAATCATGTCTCTGCTCCCGCAATAAGTATTTAGAATCTTTAATAAGGCTTCCCTTTATTTTTTCAATTTCATTGTAGGTTTTAATATTATTCTTAGTTCTAAAAAGCACCGATAGCAATTTTAGTATAATCAATAGTATTAATGGTATAACAAAAAACATATTGATTTGAATTTTTTTCAGGATTAAAGATAATACACACATTAATAATAAGAATATCTGGACAGTCTCATTAATAATTTCAAAAAACATGATACTATACCCCCTGTTTGAATCTATGTTTGCTTTTTTACCATAACTTCCCCTGTGCTAAACAAAAAACCTACCTTTATTGGTAGGTTTTATAATTATCCTTAGGCTTATGCTAGTTCTTCTTTAGGATAAACACTTACTTGTTTTTTGTCTTTGCCTTTTCTTTCAAATTTAACAACACCGTCAATTTTAGCAAATAGAGTATCATCTCCACCTTTGCCAACATTTAATCCTGGATGTATTTTTGTTCCTCTTTGTCTAACTAATATATTGCCAGCTGGTACAAATTGTCCGTCTGCTCTCTTAACACCTAGTCTTTTTGATTCACTATCACGACCGTTTTTAGAGCTACCTACTCCTTTTTTAGATGCAAACAGCTGTAAATTTATTCTTAACATATCTTACACCTCCCCATATTTGAGAGTTATATAATCGGGATAAATATCTGCCAACCCTCTTAATCCTACTAACATAGTTTCCAACACCACATCCGCCTTTTCTCTTTGAGCTTTGGGCAATCCATGTGGTAAGGATACCTTTAAATATCCTTTTTTGTCATCTATTGAATATGAAATATTGCTTCTCTTTATACCACATACTTCATTTAGTGAAATAAGGGCTGTTTGGCTCAATATTGATATAGATGCACATAATATATCTTTACCAAATACATCATAATCAGTATGTCCCTTTATTTCATATTCTACTATACTGTCATTACTGTTTCTAAGTATAGTTATTTTAGTCATTTTAAACACTATCCATTTATTTTTTCTATCTTAACTTTTGTATATGGCTGACGATGACCTTGTTTCTTTCTGTAGTCTTTTTTTCTTTTGAATTTAAACACTACAATTTTTTTTGCTTTGCCATGCTCAAGAATAGTTCCGTTTACAGAAACTCCGTCTACGTATGGCTTACCTACTTTAATGTCTTCATCATTAGAAATTAAAAGTACTTTATCAAAGCTTAAAGCTTCACCTTCGTTTCCAGCAACTTTCTCAACAAAGATAGTATCTCCTTCTTGAACTCTATATTGCTTTCCACCTGTTTCAATTACTGCATACATTACGCTACACCTCCCCTAACCAGTCTCGCCAACGCTAGGTACCGAAGTTTTAAAACCTGCATTGAGCGGCTACTTACAAAATAAAAGTTTATCAGATGATAAGCAAAAAGTCAACAAAATATATATGCTTTTTTACTCTTCCCTATATATTCATGCAATTATTTATTTATCTAATATTCCTTTAATAAAATCAACTTTTCCAATGTTTTTCACTTTTATTTCATTATGATGTATGGAATCACTCTCTCTAATAAACATATTGATGCCATATTCACCCTCTATTCGTCTAATAATATAATTGTTATTATCATACAAATATTTTGCAATATGCGGGTTTACTTCTAAAATCACAGCTTCAGCACTGGTATGTAATTTTAATCTTTTTATTTCTTTTTCTATTAAACCTATAACAAAGCCTTCTGAATATACTCTACCCGTTCCATCACAATATGGGCATTCCTTTAATAAATGTGAAGTTAATCTACTTCGTACTTTTTTCCTAGTCATTTCTACTAATCCTAGCTGAGTAATACCTAAGACAGTAGATTTTGTTCTATCTTTTTTTAGTTCATTTTTTAAAATTTCAAGTACCTCTTTTTCATGTTCTTCATTGTTCATGTCAATAAAGTCTATAATTATTATACCGCCAATATTTCTAAGTCTAACTTGCTTGGCTATTTCCTTAGCAGCTTCAATATTAGTCTTAAGCACTGTATCCTCTAGATTAATAGTTCCTACATATTTCCCTGTATTTACATCTATTGAAGTCAAGGCTTCTGTTTCATCAATTATTACATATCCTCCACTTTTTAGCCAAACTTTTCTATCTAAGGCTTTATTCATGTCTTGACTAATGCCAAAATGTCCAAAAATATCATAGCTTAAGTCAAAATATTCTACTCTTGACTTTAATTGAGGTGAAATCATTTCAACTAACTCTACTATGCTCTTATATTCATCTCTATTATTAATTACTAATTTCTCTACATTATTTGTAAATAAATCTCTTACTGTTCTGTGTACTAGGTCTAGGTCCTTATACATAACCCTAGGTGCAAAGCCTAGATTTCTTTCACTATCTATTTTATTCAATACCTTTAATAAAAACTTAATATCATCCTTAAAGTCCTCAATTCCAAGACCTTCCACAGCAGTTCTCAATATTAAGCCCATATTTTCAGGCTTTATGCTTTCTGCAATTTCTTTAAGTCTATTTCTTTCGGTTTCGTTGCTAATACGTCTTGATATTCCTATATAATCGGTGTAAGGCATCAGTACAATATGCCTTCCTGGTATAGTTATATGAGTAGTAACTCTAGCCCCCTTGCTACCAAAGGGTTCTTTGATTACTTGAACAATAATATCTTGACCCGACTTAATTACATCCTTAATTGAAATATCCTTAAGGTTTAATTTTTTATTTGATAGCATTTCTTTAGGTATTGCATCTTTAACATAAAGAAACGCATTTTTTTCCAAACCTATATCTACAAATGCTGCCTGCATGCCAGGAAGAACATTTACAACTCTACCTTTGTAAATGTTACCAACAATTCTCTTATTGTCATCCTTCTCTATATATATTTCTACAAGCTCATTATTTTCTATAACTGCCACTCTATTTTCTTGTATTCCTACATCTATTATTATTTGATTCATAAAATCTCTCCTAAGCTTATATCCTAAGCAAATTAAATAAGGTCTTAAAAATTATTATATATAATTTGAGCTTCTCTTCATATAACTTAATTTTATATAGGCAATGACATAGCACCTTCATTTTCTGTAAATAATTCAAGTCTGTGTATCTTTAAACTATCCTTTACTATCCTTATATCAGTATACTGCTGGAGTAACTCTACAACCTCATCTGGCTTTAAATTTCCTTGACTACCTGTCATTAAAGTTGTCTTAATTACAATTATATCATCTTCATTAGATAGAAGAAATAATTCTTTTATTCTATCCTTAACATTGTGATGCTTTACTGTGATATTTTTTCCTTTCTTTTTTTCTTTAGTCAAGATAATTTCTTCTCTATCTAGAAGCTTATTTATTTCTTGACTAATCCTTTCTGAATTCATTGCTTCAATAAGAGTAAATCCTATAATATAACTTGACCATCTTATTGATGATACAATGGAGCTCTTTTCATCTATATATACTGCTTTTAGTATTTTTACACCTTCAGGTAATACATTATTTAATCCTTGAACAAAATTTTCTATGTCTATTTTTTCATCTAGCTCCACATCCATATACTCTCCATCACTGGATACTCCTAGAGCTAATGCTGTAGCAAGGCTAAAGCGTGGATGAGGATTGAAGCCTTCACTATATTTTATTGGAATATTAGCCCTTCTAAAAGCCCTTTGAAAAAGCCTCATCAAATCAAGATGTGAAATATATTTAATATTATCTGTTTTCGTAAATCTAGCTCTTATCATCATTAGCAAACACCACCTGTAAAACTAGTATTAATACCACAGCCTGTGCAGCCATTTCTGCAATCTTGAGTAAGAATGCCTTTTTTTGCTTTTTCATTTTCATTAATAAAATATTTTTTAGTCACTCCTATATCAATAAAATCCCAAGGCAAAATCTCATCATAGCTTCTCTCTCTTGTAGCATAAAAATCAGGATCTATGCCTGCTTCTTCAAAGGCAACCATCCATTTTTCAAAATCAAATTTATCTCCCCAACCATCAAATTTGCAGCCTTTCTCCCAAGCTTTTACTAGCACCTTAGATAATCTTCTATCTCCTCTGGCTAAAACAGCCTCTAAATAGCTTAATCTTGAATCATGATGATTATAAGTTATTTTATTATCTTTGATATTTTTCTTAAGTAAAACTATTTTCTCATTAAATGCTTCAATGCTATCTTGAGGATACCATTGGAAGGGTGTAAATGGCTTTGGAACAAAGCAAGCTGTACTAACAGTTATTTTTAAATTCCCTTTTCTTAATTCTTTAGGTCTCTGAAAGAAAATATCCTTTACATCATAGGCTAAATTCTTTATTCCTAAAACATCATCAAGGGTCTCAGTGGGCAGTCCTAGCATAAAATAAAGCTTTACTGTTGACCATCCAGAGTTAAATGCTTCTTCTGTGGATTTAAATAAATCTTCTTCTGTAATGCCTTTATTTATTACATCTCTAAGCCTTTGGGTTCCAGCTTCCGGTGCAAAGGTTAATCCTGTTTTTCTTACCTTTTGAATCTCTTCTATGACTTCTAGTGGAAATGAATCTAAGCGTAGGGAAGGTAGAGATAGTCCTATTTTTTTATCTTTGTATTCTTTTATCAATATCTCTACTAGCTTGTATATTTTAGAATAATCGCTTGTGCTCAAGGAAGATAAGGATATTTCCTCATGGCCTGTAGACTCTATTAGTTTTTTAGCATACTCAACTAATACATCAACGCTTCGTTCTCTTACAGGTCTATAAATCATACCTGCCTGACAAAACCTACAACCCCTTGTACAGCCTCTGAATATTTCTAGCATTACTCTATCATGAACTGTTTCAATAAAAGGAACTATAATCTTGTCTGGGAAAAAACCTTCATCTAGATTTTTTATTATTCTCTTTTTTATTTTTGATGGATATTTATCATCAATTGGAAAAAAAGCTTTTATTGTTCCATCTTCATTGTAATCTGCATTGTAAAAATCTGGGACATATATCCCTTCAATATTACTTATCATCTCTAAGTAGTCTTTTCTATCTCCACCACTTTGTCTCCATTTTTTATATAATTGGATAATTTCCAGTGTAACTTCTTCTCCTTCTCCTATTACAAAAAAGTCTATAATACCTACTAAAGGCTCTGGATTGTATGCACAAGGACCACCTGCAATAACAAATGGATGCTCTTTACCTCTATCAGCTGACATAATAGGTATACCCGCTAAATCAACCATGTTAATAATATTTGTATAGCTCATTTCATATTGAAGCGTAAAACCAACAAAATCAAAGTTTTTTATAGGATCTTTTGTTTCTAACCCATATAATAGGATGTTGTTCTTTCTC
This sequence comes from Proteiniborus ethanoligenes, assembly GCF_900107485.1. Lineage (NCBI taxonomy): Bacteria > Bacillati > Bacillota > Clostridia > Eubacteriales > Proteiniborus > Proteiniborus ethanoligenes. Next base: position 1,899 of record NZ_FNQE01000039.1, on the reverse strand, counting down.
ATTTCTTCTTCCATATCTAGCCAAGGGGCAAATACTCTTTCACAATATATATCTTCCTTGTTATTCAAAAGATTATACATAATATGTAGCCCTAAATGAGACATACCCACTTCATAAACATCAGGAAAAGCAAAAGCAAATCTAACTGTTTCTTCAGTTACATTTTTCTTTATTATATTTAATTCATTCCCTATATACCTAGCAGGCTTCTCCACTTTAACTAATATATTTTCTAATTGTTGATTGTTTTTCATCTGTACCATCCTTTTTCTTTTAGTAAATAAATCTCTACCTATTTGTTGTATAATAAATAGACATTTATTATTCTATCATTTTTGCTCTTTTAAAGTAATTTTTCTAATGTAATATCATATCCATATCTATATATACCATCTATCAATTGAATTTCAGTAATAGTACCTATAGTCTCTCCGTTATTATTTATTAAAATGAATATATGATATCTGCTTGGCAAAATATATTCTATTGCCTCTTTTATGTTAACACTTGTCAAGCAAACTAGAAAATGTACTTTTGATATCTTTGTTTTTTTAAATTCATCTTTTTTTCTCATTATTCCACTAATGAAAACAAAAGCTGCCATTTCCCTTTCCTTCTTGGCAGCAACTATAGTAAACACTGCTACTATGCTTAAATAAGTAATTTCTAGTTTTATTATCCCATTTAATATATCATAGAGGATAATAAATGTACATATAAAATATGTACTATATACAAGTTTATTTGTAGCAGATTTGTAGCCAATAAATAATGATAATAGACTTCTAGCAACCTTCCCTCCATCCAAGGGGAAAACAGGTGCAATATTTAATAAGAACATTAGCTTGTTGACTTTTATTATATAATTAATTATATAGCTATTCAAATAAAGGTTTTTAAGTAGAGTAAAAAATAGCATTATAATAAGATTACATAATGGACCAATTATACATATTACCATTTCCTCTTTAGGTGACATCATTCTAAGATTATTATGTCTTGCTACTCCGCCAAAAGGAAATAGTTCTACTTCATTTATCTCTAGGCCATATAGCTTAGCTACAGCATTGTGAGAAAGTTCATGTATAAATACGGTTATAAACATAATAATAACCTCGACAATATATCCATAAAAAAAATATAAAATGAATATAACCAACATAAATACATTTATTATTATATTAATGTTTTTTATTTTTATATTCATTTAATAAACCTTCCCATTACTGGCCTGCTTCTGTACTAAATGTTTGAACAACTTTATCTGGTATTTTTACTATGTTTTTTACAAAATCAATTACTTTTCTAGTATCTTCATGTATGTCGTATGAATAGTTAATGGAGTTATCTACTATCCTTATAACATTATTAGTAAGTTTCACATTTATCCTTTTTATGACCAATACAATTAAGACAATAATAATGCAAATCAGTATTCTATTAATCTGTTTTCTATAAAAGACTGTGCTGCTATTGCCACTGTAATGATAGGTTTGCTTTCTTCTTAACCTATTTATCATATTATTAAATTTAGCTTTTATATTTATTTTAATCACCTTCCTTCGATTTAATATTAGCGTTTGTCATAACTTGCAACGCTTGAAATCACTGTGTTCTATACAGTGATTTTTTCTTATCACTCAAAAATATTTCTATTTTCAAAAAGGGTTTTCGCCTCTTTATGTCAAATAATATAAGTACCACCAAATATTATATTAAGGAGGCGAAGCCCTTGTTTGAACGTCAATTAATCTTTAATAACATTGATTTATTTACATCTAATAGCAAAACAAAATTTTATGAAAAAATCTTCGATATCATTGATTTGTCTAGTTTCCCAAAATATCATTCGTCTAAAGTTGGACCTACTGGTTATTGTCTTCATGCTCTTTTAAGATC
>NZ_FNQE01000038.1:2155-23378 GCF_900107485.1 Proteiniborus ethanoligenes | reverse complement strand
GCTGTGATTCCCATATGGTAGTTGTTGAATATGTCTGTTAGTCCGTCATGTACCATGTAGTCTACTATTTTCCCGTCTCCCATTCTTTGTCCCCATCTTGCTGATGGTAATAGGTATGGGGCGTTACTCATGCTTTCTGTTCCTCCTGCTAGTATGATGTCTGCATCTCCTAGCATGATGAATTGTGCTGCCATGCTTACTGATCTTAGTCCTGAGCCGCATACTTTGTTTATTGTTGTTGCTGGTGTTGTGTCTGGTAAGCCTGCTCCTAGTGCTACTTGTCTTGCTGGGTTTTGACCTATGCCTGCTGATAGTACGTTGCCTAGGATTACTTCATCTATGTCTTCTGGTTTTATGCCTGCTCTTTTTATTGCTTCTTTTGCTGCTATTACTCCTAAATCTATTGCTGATAATGAAGCTAAGCTTCCTCCGTAGCTACCTATGGGTGTTCTTGCTGCTCCTACTATTACTACTTCTCTCATAATATATACCTCCTTATTTTTTTATACTTCTATATAAAGCAACTTTTGTGCCAATCTTATAATAAAAATAATTTTAGTTTATAAATAGCTTGTTTACTAAGTTATAGTAGTTTATAAAAAATATATACCCAGATAAATTTAAGCTCAAAACTGGGATGATGTAGAATTTATTCTACATATTCAGAATATTACAAATACTATTCTCCCATTTCTTCTCATTAAAGGTCTATAATGCAAGCTTATAGACCAGAAAAAAATATGTAGCTATTTTTCTACGAAAATGTTTTCCTGTAGAAAAATAGCTACATCCTTAAAGCATACTAATATTTAAACCATATGCATCTAGCTTTTTATATAGTGCTGTTCTATGAATACCTAAAAGTTTTGCTGCTTCTGTTCTATTTCCTTTAGCTTCTATCAACGCTTCTCTGATAGCCTTTAGTTCAGCCTGAGCTACTATATCCTTTAATATCAAATTATTTTCTTTCTTTTCTTCTGCACTCTTTCCTTTAATTATCATATGCTCAGGTAAATACTCGGGAAAAATTATATTTCCTTTTACTAGATTCAGTGCTGATTCTATTACATTTCTAAGCTCTCTTACATTTCCAGGCCAGCTATAGTTTTGTAAAATCTCCATAGTTTCAGGTGCTATTTCTTTAGGCTCTATATCTAATCTACTACTCAAATCCTGAATCATATGCTTTGCTAAAAGTGGTATATCATCTAATCTTTCTCTTAAAGGTGGTATATTAAGTCTAATTACATTTAATCTATAGTATAAATCTTGTCTAAACTTCCCCTTTGAAATAGCTTCTTCTAATTCTTCATTTGTGGAAGCTATTACTCGTATATCTAGAGCTATTCTTTCTGTTCCTCCGATTCTTTCAAATTCTCTTTCCTCTAATACTCTCAATAGCTTTGCCTGCATTTCAAGAGGCATAGTACCTATCTCATCAAGCAATACAGTTCCACCATTGGCAATTTCTAGCTTTCCTAGCTTACCTTCTTTTCTTGCTCCTGTAAATGCTCCTTCTTCATAACCAAAAAGCTCTGCTTCCAAAAGCTCCTTTGGTATGGCTGCACAGTTTATACGGACAAAAGCTCCATATCTTCTATGACTGGCTTTGTGAATACCATGAGCAAAATATTCTTTTCCAGTACCGCTTTCTCCTTGAATCAATACTGTAGAATTGCTTTCTGCAGCCCTATTTGACACTTCCTTTAGATGCTCCATCCTTTTATTTTGAGATATTATATGGTCAAAAGAATATCTAGCTTCATGCATCATTTTAATTTCGCCCTTGTATTTATCAAAGGTTTTTTCATAGGTCTCCATTCTCTGAATCAGAGGCTTTAACTCTCTTATGTCGTTGAAGATAACACTACCTATAGCTCCTATTACCTTCCCTTCCTTCATTATAGGTATACGGTTTGCTATCATGTCCTTTCCCTGTATACGTTGAATATCATTCATTTCTTTTTTTCCTGTTTTCACAACTATATGAAGCCTTGTATTGTCTATTACTTCATCTACATGCTTCCCTAATACATCCTCTTCCTTAATACCTAATAGCTTTTCATAATTAAACTTAACTATCCTACCTTCTGCGTCTAATAAAACCATACCTTGGTATTCATTGTCTAATATATCCTTCATTATGTCTAAACATTGTTCAAGCTTAGTTAACTCATATTGCTGATCAACCTCAGAAAAGATGTTTTTCATTGTTATTATGTTAAATATATGCTTATTGTCCTTAAAGAAGGGAGTTATCCTAATAGTTATATCTCTTCCCTTGAATATTACGCTTCTTTCAACTGTGAATTTTAATTTAAATACTTCTTTATTTATTCCTTTGTCCCCTATTACTTGTGAAAATTTTTTATTCTCTATTTCTTCTCTTTTGATACCTAGTATTTTTTCGCAGCTACTATTTGAATATACAATAATACCTTTTATGTCAGTTATTATAAGACCACTAAAAGTTGATTCCATAATAATATGCAGCAATTTATCTAATTCGTCTTTAATATCTGCAAAAACATCTTTAGGTTCCATTATCTCACCCTTTTTTTTACTTTTGATATTATATAATATTCTATCCTATTTATGTTAGCCTGTACAATAAAAAATAAAAGAGTTCCTTCGGCTCTGCCTCAGGATGACAAGAATGTCATTCTGAACGCAGCGAAGAATCTCTCTTTAATTAATTCTTAATTGTTGATTTTTAATTCTTGTTTAAAGCTCTTTACTATAATATCTACTATTCGCTCTGCTGCATGGCCGTCTCCATATGGGTTTACGGCATTGGCCATACTATGGTATTCTTCTTTATTATTCAATAGCAAATCTATTTCATTGTATACATTTTCATATTCTACTCCGATAAGCTTTGCTGTTCCTGCTTTTATTCCCTCTGGTCTTTCTGTTTCTCTTCTAACTACTAGAACAGGCTTTCCTAAAGTAGGGGCTTCTTCCTGCAGGCCTCCTGAGTCAGTAACTATAAGATAGGATTTAGCCTGCATATTTGCCATTGCTTCATAATCTAAAGGCTCCATTAAATGTATTCTTTGGTTACCACCAAATATTCTATTCCCTATTTCCCTTACCTTAGGATTTAAATGTATAGGGAAAATCACTTCAACATCGGAGTTCTTATTAACTACATCATTTATTGCATTAAAAATATCCTCCATAGGCTTTCCAATGTTTTCACGTCTATGGGCAGTCATTAGAATTATCTTTTTGTTTTCATAATCTAAGCTATTTAATAGCTCATTTTCAAAGACATAATCCTCAGACACTACTTGTAAAAGTGCATCTATGGCTGTGTTACCAGTTATAAATATTTTCTCATCTGGGTAGCCTTCATTTAAAAGATTTCGTCTACTATCCTCTGTAGGTGCAAAATGAAAATCCGTGATAACTCCTGTTAGCTTTCTGTTGGCTTCCTCTGGATAAGGAGAATACATGTCATGACTTCTTAGTCCAGCCTCAACATGTCCTATTTTTACCTTATGGTAAAATCCAGCAAGTGCTCCTGCAAAAACTGTAGTGGTATCACCCTGAACAAGTAGTACATCAGGCTTATATTCCTTAATAACCTCTTCAAGTCCTTCTATAGATCTAGAAGTTATTTCTGTAAGACTTTGTCCATGCTTAAAAATATTTAAATCATAGTCTGGTGTTATTTTAAATATATCTAGAACCTGGTCCAGCATTTGTCTATGCTGTGCCGTTACACATACTCTGCAATCAATTTCCTTATTTCCCTTAAGCTGCTTAACTATGGGTGCCATTTTAACTGCTTCAGGCCTTGTCCCAAAAACAACTAAAACTTTTATTTTCTCCATAAGTATCTAGCCCCTATCCTCTTTTTTCTCTATTATTTTTCTTTATATCTATAACGCCAAGGATTCCAAATCTAGCAGCCCCTAAAAATATTACTGTAAATACTATACCCATGACTATTACTCCGTAGCCAGGCTTCAATCCTGCTAGCAGCACTGCCGCAGTACCAAATACAGCACTTACTAGGTAAAGTATCAAAACTACCTGTCTTTGGCTAAGCCCTTTATCTAAAAGTCTATGGTGTACATGTCCCTTATCCGCTTCACTTATAGGTCTTTTATTTATTAGTCTTCTGAATATGGCAAAGGCTGTGTCAAATATAGGAAGGCCTAATGCTAATATTGGGACTACTATAGTGATAGTTGCTACACTTTTCATGACACCCTCCATGGCTACTACGGAAAGCATATAGCCTAAAAATAAGGCTCCTGTATCTCCCATAAATATCTTGGCAGGATTAAAGTTATGGGGAAGAAATCCGAATGCAGATCCTGCGATAATAGCACAAAGTATCATAACTATTGTATTGTCTATATATTCAACGCTTGCTGCTACAAAAAATAATGACACTGCTGCTATGGCTCCTACTCCTGCTGATAGTCCATCTAAACCATCTATAAGATTTAAAGTGTTAGTTATCCCAACTACCCAGAAAATCGTTACTGGAATGGAAAGTACACCTAAGTCAATTACACTGCCTCTAACAAATGGATTGCCAAAGAACTCTATTTTTATATCTCCCATTATAAGTATTGATGCAGATAGTATTTGGCAAAAAAATTTTACTTTTGCAGGCATTGGTTTCACATCATCTATTATTCCTGTTATAACTATTACAGTTCCACCTATAATTATAGAAACTATTCCTTTATCTAAAGGAAGGAAGATTATCATAGATATTAATGAAGCTAAATAAATAGCTAATCCACCAAGTCTTGGAATAGGTACATTGTGTACTCTTCGATCATCCTTTGGCACATCAATTGCTCCTATTTTTTTTGCCACTACCTTTGCTAACGGCGTAAAAAGATAGGACAATATTATAGGTACAAGAAAAATTATATAGTAATTGGACATATGAACACTCCTTCTTCTGTTTCCAAAGCTAATAAAATATTCTTACAAATAAGCATATCCTCTAACTTTGATTGTACTCCATATAAATACCATAGTCAATCTAAACAGATTATGCTTAAATGCATTGCATTCTCTCTAGTTCCTCTAATTTCAAGGTTTTGTCCTTTTGTTACAAGTATATTACAGTTTAGCCTCGAATTTTTCTAATTGAATTCCTGCTTCCGTAAGCATATCCATAGACAGCTGGTCAGGATAATCTCCACAAAATACTACTCTCTTTAGTCCTGCATTTATTATCATTTTTGCACAAAGTACACAGGGCTGATCTGTTACATATATTGTGCCTCCTTCTATGCTCACTCCAGAATTTGCAGCTTGAACAATAGCGTTTTGCTCGGCATGAAGTGCTCTGCACAGCTCATGTCTTTGACCTGATGGAACTCCTAGCTTCTCTCTCAAGCAGCCTATTTCTTCACAATGTTTAAGGCCTGTAGGTGCTCCATTATATCCTGTGGTCAATATTCTTTTATCCTTTACAATAAGTGCTCCCACCTGTCTTCTGATGCAGGTTGATCTTTTCTTTACTACATTTACTATCTCTATAAAATATTCATCCCATGATGGTCTCATGTGTTTTGCCCCCTTTTTTTAGTTGTTGGTTGAACAGTAGTTGAACAGTAGTTGAACAGTAGTTAAACAGTAGTTGAACAGTAGTTAAACAGTAGTTGAACAGTAGTTGAACAGTAGTTAAACAGTAGTTGAACAGTAGTTGAACAGTAGTTGAACAGTAGTTAAACAGTAGTTGAACAGTAGTTGAACAGTAGTTAAACAGTAGTTAAACTATCGTTAAACTATTGTTAAACTACCGTTCCCCTATTGTTAAACTATCGTTCCCCTATTGTTAAACTATCGTTCCCCTATTGTTAAACTATCGTTCCCCTATTGTTAAACTACCGTTCCCCTATTGTTAAACTATCGTTCCCCTATTGTTAAACTATCGTTCCTCTATCGTTTATTTAGACTCAAAAAAACAAAGATGGGTTCCCCCATCTTTATTTTGTACCGAACAATCTGTCTCCTGCATCTCCAAGTCCTGGAACAATATATGCATGGTCGTTTAGTTTTTCATCTACTTCTCCTACATATATATCCACATCTGGATGAGCATCATTTATTACCTTTATGCCTTCTGGGGCTGCTATTAAGCATACCAGCTTGATATGTTCTATTCCTCTTTTCTTAAGAAAGTCAATAGCTGCCTTTGCTGAGCCTCCTGTTGCTAGCATTGGGTCCAGTAGTATAAGCTCTCTTTCAACTGCATCATATGGTAATTTGCAGAAGTATTCTACAGGCTGGAGAGTTTCAGGATCCCTATATAGTCCTATGTGTCCTACCTTTGCAGCTGGAAGAAGATCTAGCATTCCTTCTACCATTCCAAGTCCTGCCCTTAAAATAGGTACTAAGCCTAGCTTTTTACCAGCTATTACCTGTGACTTAGTCTTTACGAGAGGAGTCTCTATTTCTATTTCCTCAAGTGGAAGTTCCCTAGTAACCTCATAGGCCATAAGCGTAGCCACTTCCTTTACCAATTCCCTAAACTCCTTGGGGCCAGTGTTTTTGTCTCTGATGAATGTTAATTTGTGTTTTATCAACGGGTGGTCCATAACTATAACTTTACTCATTCATATCTCTCCTCTCATTTAATAATTTCCAGGAAGTATTATATCACATATTTGCTTTCTATGTCTTTAATTTTATTTACTCTTCTTTCATGTTTTCCACCTTGAAATTCTGCTTTAAGCCAAGTGTCTAAAATTTCAAGTGCTAAATCCTTACCTGTAACCCTAGCACCTATTGCAAGCACATTTGCATTATTGTGCTCTATGGACATCCTAGCAGAGTAGCAATCTCCACATAATGCACATCTTACGCCTGGCACCTTGTTAGCAGATATAGATATACCTATTCCTGTTCCACAACATACTATTCCCTTATCACATTCACCATTTTTTACTGCTTGGGCAACCTTTTCACCAAACTCTGGATAGTCTACTGACTCTGATGAATTAGTTCCAAAGTCTATATACTCTATACCCTTTTCATCTAAGTATTCTTTAATATATATCATTAGTTCATATCCTGCATGGTCACAGCCTAAACCTATCTTCATTATAGTTCCTCCTTGATTTTTTTATATAGTTTGTCTATTACGTTTTTTAATGCTTTTTCTATATCTATTAAGCTTTTTTCATATTCCTCAACAGGTAGTCCATACGGATCTAAAATATCAGCATGGTTTTCTAGATCTTTATATGCATACTCAGTTAAGGTGTATGTTTTTTGCTTTAAGCTTTCATCCATTCCTAAAATACTTCTTTTATGGCTTTTAGTCATTGTAAGGATTAAATCAGCATTTTGCAGCATTTCCTTTGTAAGCTGTCTCGCTTTATGACTACTTATATCAATGGCTTTGTTTTTCATTGCGTCAATAGCCTGAGGCGATGCTGGTTGTCCAGTGGCTGCATAAACTCCTGCCGATTCTACTTTAATTACATTTTCAAGATTTCTCTTTTTGATCATATCCCTAAATATACCCTCAGCCATACTACTTCTACAAGTATTACCTGTGCATACAAATAAAATAGTTTTCAACCCTTCCCCTCCTTTGTGGATTAGTTCTTAGTTGTTGATTGAACAGTAGTTGAACAGTAGTTTAACAGTAGTTTAGCAGTAGTTGAACAGTAGTTAAACAGTAGTTAAACAGTAGTTGAACAGTAGTTTAACAGTAGTTGAACAGTAGTTAAACAGTAGTTAAACTATCGTTAAACTATTGTTAAACTACCGTTCCCCTATTGTTAAACTATCGTTCCTCTATCGTTCCACTACTGTTATTAAAATTCTTGATCATACTACCTTTCCATCTGCGGCTTTTCTCATTCTATTCATAATAGCTTTACCTATGCCCTTTTCTTCTACTCCTTCTGCTATTATAATGTCCACCTTTAGCTCATCAAATTCTCTTAAAATGTTAAATAGACTAGCACCTATGGTTTCAGGCATGTTTCTATCTCCTGCTATTATTATATTTTTCCCTCTATACTTATCATAGGTCTGCTTAGTGGCTATTATTCCCACCTTCATTCCTTTACTTTCGTATTTACTATAGAGATTATTAGTCTTTTGAATGATTTCATCTACTTCTCCCTTTACTATAATCAGCCTTGCATCAGGAGAATAATGCTTGTATTTTTGTCCTGGAGATTTTGGAACAATCTCTCTGTCTGTAATCTCTAAGGCTTTATCATACTCTACCTTTGGCAAAATAGTCAGAAGGTCTTCTATAGTTACCCCACCTGGTCTAAGTATGGTTGGTATCTCTCCAGAAATATCTAAAACAGTAGATTCTAATCCGATACCTGTACTGCCTCCATCTATTATCATATCTACTTTTCCAAGCAAATCATGTATAACATGAGAAGAATTTGTAGGGCTTGGCTTTCCCGAAGTATTGGCACTTGGAGCTGCTATGGGCAGCTCTGAATATTTTATTAGTTCAAGGGCTATGTTATGACTGGGCATTCTTATAGCAACGGTTGACAAGCCACCTGTTATTCTATCAGGAACTATTTTTGTTCTATTAAATATTAGGGTCAATGGACCTGGCCAAAACCTGTCCATCAGTGGATATGCTCTATCTGGAATACTCTCCACAAGATTATTAAGCTGGTCTATACTGCTTATATGTATAATTAGGGGATTGTCCTGAGGTCTACCCTTAGCAAGAAATATCTTTTCTATGGCTTTGTCAGCTAATGCATTTGCTCCTAATCCATAGACAGTTTCTGTGGGGAATGCAACAGTTCCACCATTTTTTATTATTTCTGCGGCTTCTTTAATCTTTTCTATTTCTGGATTATGTGGGTTTATTTTAATTATTTTAGTATCTTTTGCTTCCATTGTTTTTCCCTTCTTTATTAGTCTTTTGCTTTTAGAAATAAACTCCTTACAATTCTATTATCCTCTTTCTTAAAATATATATTATATTAGCTTTATAAATAATTCAACACAATATTATGGAAATCAAGGAGTGTTATCATTGATATTATTTATAACTATTTTAGGTACAGCAGTAGGCATTATCGGCACGGGACTAGGTGGATTAGCTGCATTATTTATTGTAAAGCCCAGTTCAAGATTTATTGGTGTATTATTAGGTATTACTAGCGGTATTATGTTAAGCATTGTAACCTTTGACCTGTTACCAGAATCATATAACATAAGTGGATTAGCTACTGAAATACTTGGAATATGCCTTGGAGTTTTAACTGTAGTTTTAGTAGAAGGCTTTTTCCCTGTTGTCAATAATTCAAAACCACCTTATAATTCTAAAACAAGTTTTTTAAAAACTGGATTGCTTCTTGGCGTTGCCATAGGTATTCATAATCTTCCTGAAGGCTTAGCTATAGGTTCAGGATACATGTTAACCTCTAAAATGGGTATCACTATGGCTTTAGTCATTGCATTACACAATTTCCCTGAGGGCTTGGCCATGGCTATGCCTCTAAGATTAAGTGGTACCTCTGCTTTTAAGATAGTGTTTTTCACTTTTCTAGCTGGTATACCCACAGGCATAGGAGCTTTTATAGGAGCTATCTTAGGTGGTTTATCTGATTTTTTCATAGCCTTGTGCTTAGCCTTTGCAGGAGGTACTATGCTCTATATAACCTGTGGAGAAATGATACCAAGTGCAAAGGCATTACATAAGGGTAGAGCATCTGCCATAGGTATTGCTTTAGGATTTATCATTGGACTTATCATATCTATTAAACTATAGTCCGTCTTAGCCTCACGTACAAAAATAGTCGGGAGTATCCCGACTATTTTAATCTACGTGTTTAAGCTTCTCTGCTTGATCACTTGTTATTAGAGCTTCAATCATTTCATTAATATCCCCATCTAAAAATGCATCTAGCTTATAAACAGTTAGATTTATCCTGTGATCTGTTATTCTTCCTTGTGGGAAATTATATGTTCTGATTTTAGCACTTCTATCTCCTGTACCAACCTGGCTTCTTCTAGCCTCTGCAATCTCAGCGTTTTGCTCTTCCATCATCTGGTCATAAAGCCTAGCCTTCAATATTCTAAATGCTTTTTCTTTGTTTTTTAACTGAGACTTTTCATCCTGACATGCTACTACCATACCTGTAGGTATATAAGTAAGTCTAACTGCTGAGTCTGTAGTATTAACACTTTGCCCCCCATTACCTGAAGAACGATATACGTCAACACGCACATCTGCCGGATTGATATCAATATCTATATCATCTACCTCTGGCAATACTGCAACAGTAGCAGTTGAAGTATGAATTCTTCCACTTGACTCTGTGGCAGGAACTCTTTGAACTCTATGAACTCCACTTTCGTATTTAAGCTTTGAGTATGCTCCTTTACCATTTATCATAAATATAACTTCTTTAAAGCCACCTACTCCTTGGTCATTGGAGTTCATCATCTCTACCTTCCAACGTTGTTTTTCTGCATACATGGTATACATTCTAAATAAATCTCCTGCGAATATACCTGCTTCGTCCCCTCCAGCTCCTGCACGAATTTCTACTATAACGTTTCTATCGTCATTGGGGTCCTTTGGAATAAGAAGCTTTTTCAATTCCTCAGTTAATTCATCACATTTAGCAGTTAACTCATCAACTTCCATCTTTACAAGCTCTTTAAAATCATCATCTAGCTTTTCCTTAAGCATTTCCTTAGATTCTTCTAATTGATTAGTAGCTTCATTGTATTCCTTATATTTTAGCACTACAGGCTCAATTTCAGCATGCTCTTTTACATACTTTTGCCACTCAGATATATTGTTTATAATCTCTGGATCACTTATCTTTGTACTAAGCTCTTCATATCTAGCCTCTATAAATTTTAATTTATCTAACAACCTTCTCACCTCATTACGGAATTATCCAATTTATTATTATATCATATCCTTATGCTTAAAGCCAATATTTTTTAACGATTGTTTAACGATTGTTTAACTATTGTTCAACTACTGTTCAACTACTGTTTAACTATTGTTCAACTACTGTTCAACTACTGTTCAACTACTGTTCAACTACTGTTCAACTACTGTTACAATTCTCCATCGCCTCTCCCAACTCTTCCTATCACTACCCTATCATGACCAGCTAAGTCTTTTATTATTTTTATATCTTTAAATGGATTGTGGTGGGACATGGTTCCTGTCCCTCTGTCCCTAAGCATCAATTCTTTTACAGCCTTACCTTGATCATAACCTATTTCAAAGGCTAGCACCCCACCATCTGTAAGATATTTTACGCCTTCACGAACTATTCTTCTATAAAAGTCTAGTCCATCCTCTCCACCATCCAGTGCCATTTTAGGCTCATGCTCTGCTACTTCTCTTTGCAGTTCTTGAATGTCCTTTGTGGGTATATAGGGTGGATTAGAAACTATAATATCTATAGAATTGTATAGATTCAGACCTTCTAAGGGACTTAATACATCTCCTTCAATAAAAGTCACTCTTGATTCTAAGCCTAATCTTTTAGCATTTTCTCTAGCCACTTCAAGGGCTGTAGGGCTTATATCTATAGAATATACATGAGCGTTTTCTAGATAGTGTGCAAGGCTCAATGTAATCGCTCCACTTCCTGTACCTATATCTATTATTTTTATACTCTCTTTTTCATTAAAATACTCTCCTTTTACAAGGTCTATTATATACTCAACTAATATTTCTGTATCCGGTCTTGGAATTAGAACTCCTTCTCTTACATGAAAATCTAATCCCATAAACTCTTGCTTTCCTAATATATATTGAATTGGGTATCCACTTTTTCTTTTATTGATTAATTTTAAAAACTTATCCACAGATTGACTGTCTACTAGCCTATCCTTATGTGTATAAGTATAGATTTTATCTACATTATGCACATGACATAGTAAAAGCTGAGATTCTAGAAGAGGATTGTTATATTCACCTGCTTCCAAAATCTCTACACCTTTCTTTATTAAATCACCAATTGTATAAGAGTCTACCAACGATCTGCCTCCTTGTCGTTTACCAAAACTCCCTTTAAAGCTTCTATGGCTACTTCTATCTGCGAATCATCTGGTTCTCTTGTAGTAGCTATCTTTTGGATAAACAGCCCTGGATAGGATAGTATATATGCTAGACTGCTACCACTTCTTCCAATAATTCGATTTATTTCGTAGGATATTCCAGCGATAACTGGAAGCATAACTATTCTAAGGACAAATCTCATTAGTGGGTTTGGCCAACCAAAGAAGGAAAATACTAAAATACTTATTATCATTACCATAAAAAGAAAACTAGTACCACATCTTGGATGGAGAATAGGATACTTTCTCACATTTTCAACAGTAAGCTCTTCCTCATGCTCATAGCAATGAATAGTCTTATGCTCTGCTCCATGGTACTGGAATACTCTTTGAATATCCTTCATTTTTGATATGGCTACAACGTAGATTAAAAACATTGACAATCTTATAAGTCCTTCGATTAGATTTAGAAGAAGTGTTGATTCTATGCTTTTTTTTGCAAGGTTAGTAATGAATGTAGGTGCAAGCATAAATACTCCTACTGCTATTAGCATAGATATAAATACGGAAATATACATAGCTATACTTTCGGCTTTATCCTTAAATATCTTTTCAAAGAATGCATCTATTTTCCCTGGTTGAACTTCCACATCCTCTTCATAAAACTCAGCAGAATACATCAGGGATTGAACTCCTATAACTAATGCTTCAACAAGTCCTACTACTCCTCTAACAAAAGGGAGTCTGAAAAATTTGTATTTTGTAGATAATGTGTTTAATGCTTCTTTTTTAAGCTCTATTTCATTATCAGGCTTTCTTACAGCAATGGCTATATCCTTAGGGCCTTTCATCATTACGCCTTCTATCAATGCCTGCCCACCAATAGTAGTACAGTGCTTTGGTGTTCTTTTAATATCTTTTATTTTTGGCAAAAAAACCACTCCTAAACTATAGTTTATAGATGATATTATAACACAGAATGATAATATTGAATACATAAGCAGATTGTCGAAATCTGTTGATTCCGTACAAGCCGCTTATACAGTGGCTAAAGCAAAAAAGTCAGAGGTAATTAATATATTCCCCCTGACCTGAGCATAATATTTAAACTTATTGTATTAATGATTTAATTTTCACTATATCCGACCAGTTATTAGCTGTTATTAATTCAACTCCAGCAAGCCCTTTTTTAATGCTCTCTATGTCTCCCTGTATACGTGCAATGTCATTAGTCATTTTGTCTTGTTCAGCCTTATTTGCCTGTGCTGAATGCTCTAGAGCTCTAAGGATTTGAGTATGTTCGTCTAGCTTAATACTATGCACTTTAAGTATTTCTGAGTGTTCATTAAGTATTGATGAATGCTCATTAAGTATTGATGAATGTTCATTAAGTATTGCTGAATGCTTATTAAGTATTGCTGAATGCTTATTAAGTATTTCTGAATGCTCTTTAAGTACTGCTGAGTGCTCATTAAGTATAGATGAATGCTCTTTAAGTATTGATGAATGCTCTTTAAGTATTGCTGAGTGCTCATTAAGTATTGCTGAATGTTCATCTAGTCTTGCCTTAATAGGTTCTAGTTTCTCATCTAACAAGTCACTTAATAATTTAATTGTTTCTCTATCCATAAATCCACCACCTTTAACAATATATATTCTTTTCCCTCTTTTCCGACAATACATATATGTAAATAATATTATAACATTGATTTGAGGGATTTGTTAGTGTTAAAATAAAATATTTATATGTTGATGGAAACATTTCTATTTTCAAATATGTATTAACTTAGAAGTAATACATATGCCATCTAATTTCTAAGTGTTGCCTTCATTCTATTTTCACTTAAAATAATACCTATAGCATCTTTTATGGACTTAGATACAATGTCTGAGTGAGAAAGGAGCTTTCCGCTACAGCCTTCGCCTTCTATTATAGCTATGGATATTTTACATATCTTAAACATTTCAATATCATTGAAGCCATTGCCTACACAAATAGTCTTTTCTGAGCCTAGTTTTTCTACTATTTCTTTTTTTGAGAGACTGGCCATGTCTTTTGGGAAGGTCTTTACTTTTACTCCTAAGCCTATACACTCCTTTTCCACTGTTCCATAGGTATCTGCAGTAAGTATATAAATGTTTGCATATTCCTTTAGCTTCAATATAAGCTCCCTAGCTCCATCTATAAGCTTACCGTCTACTGCTATGGTTCCATTATAATCAAACACTACATTTTCGATTTCTATTTTCCCTAAGCCCGGTATGTTATAAGTTAGCATAAAATCCTCCATAATAATAGTATTATCTTTAATAATTTTATTTTCAAATTACCCATATATTCCTTCGATATATTCCTTTGTCCTATTATCCTCTGGGTTGTTGAATATTTTTTCTGTTTCGTCATATTCTATAAGCTCTCCATCTAGTATGAAGGCTGTATAATCTGATATCCTCTTAGCCTGTGATAAATTGTGGGTTACTATTATTATAGTATATTCTTGAGAAAGTCTTAATAGCATTTCTTCAATATGAGCAGTATTTTTTATATCTAGTGCTGAGCATGGCTCATCTAATAAAAGCACTTCTGGGTCTACCGTAAGGGCTCTGGCTATACATAGCCTCTGCTGCTGTCCACCAGATAATTTCAACGCAGACATGCCTAAGTCCTGCTTTACTTCTTCAAAAAGTCCAGATACCTTTAATTTATCTTGAACTATTTCTTCTAATTTCTTCTTGTCTCTTGTACCATAATATATAGGAGCATAGGTAAGGTTTTTATATATTGACATGGGAAATGGGGTAGGTTTTTGAAAGACTATTCCTATTTTCTTTCTGATCTCTTCTTTGTCATAGGAAGAGATATCTTTCCCTTTAAATGCAATGTTTCCTCTAGTGCTTCCACCGTTCTCCTCTAACATTCTATTTAATACTGATAATAAAGTTGATTTTCCACAGCCAGATGGTCCTATAATTGCAGTTATCTTATTCTTTTTAATCTTCATATTTATATTATTTAATATTTTTTTATCCCCATAATATGCATTTAATGAATCTAATTCAATAATGTCCATTTAACTAGGCTCCTTTCTTCTAAAGGTCAGAGCTAATGCCAATATATTTATTATAAATAAAAGCATTATCAACACCAATGCAGTTGCATATGCCTTTTCTAGTGATATGCCTTCACCTGTAAGTATATATAGATGAAAGGGTAATGCCATTACTGGAGAAGATAGTGATTTGGGTATAGGAGCAAATATCACTGCTCCAGTTAATATTATGGGGGCGGCGGCTCCCATGGCAAAGCCTCCAGCAAGTGTTACTGCTGAGATTATATCACCCTTACATATAGGTAGTACTAGCTTAAAAAAGGTATAAGCCTTGGATACTCCTAAGGCGTAGGATGAATTTATTATAGAAGCGCTAACCTCTCTTAATATTTTCTCAGCTCGTACCTCTATAAATGGAAATATCATAACCCCCAAGGTTATACCCCCTGATAAAAGAGATCTTCCTAGTTTAAGATTAGCTACTAAAAGAGTGTAGCCAAAAAGACCTAAAACTATGGAGGGAACTCCTGCCATACATTGAACTATAATATGAACTATGCTTTCTATCCTTTTAGATTCGCAATAAAGCACTACATATACTGCAGTTGAAAGGGCTAGTACTGTTGCAAAAATACATGCAATTAACATAAGAAGCAGGCTCCCTACAATAGCTGGGAATATGCCTCCCTCAGTTCCTAAGGGTATGCCCTTAGGATTGCTAAATATAAATTCTAGGTTTATTTCCCTTATACCATTTTTTATTATATATACAAATATAAATACTATTGAAGAAAATACAATAATTCCACTGAATATCATCCAAAGCTTAAATAAAGTTGATTTGAGCTTTTCATTCATATACATCATCCTCACCAAATTACATGTCTATGCTTTTTTTTACATAAAATATAATTACATTAATTATAAGAAGCATACCCATAAGTACAAATCCTGAGGCAAAAAGAGCGTGATAATGTAGGCTCCCTACCTCTGCCATTCCCATTTCAAGGGCAATAAGGGAAGGTATGGTCTGAGCTTTTCCCAAAAGCTTTGGTGTTATAGGTGCATTTCCTATAACCATCATGACCGCCATAGTCTCTCCCATAGCCCTGCCTAGAGCCAATACAGTAGCAGCTATTATACCTTTTTTACTATTAGGAAGTACTACCTTCCTAAGAAAATAATCATTAGAAACACCTAATGCCTGAGAAGAAGTAAGATTATACTCATATACCTTTTCCATAGTTTCGTCACATGTGGATATAATATAAGGAAGCACCATAATCCCAAGAAGAATACCTCCAGCTAAAACCGATTCTCCGGCTGGCAAATCAAGCTTTTTTTCGAATAATTTTACTAACACTAAAAGTCCTATAAAGCCATATACCACAGAGGGTATCCCTGCTAAGATATCTATTATACCTCTAATCATGGCTCTTTTTCTTCCTTTAGCATATCTAGATAAAAGCATAGCACTACCTACTCCTATAGGCAGTGCTATGCTAATCCCTACAAGAGAAATATAAAGTGTTCCCAATATTATGTTTAATATAGATAGCTTGTCTGGAGACATTAGTGGATTCCATGTCCTACCGGTTAGAAATTTAAGTACGGATACTTCTTTGAAAAACACCAAGCTTTCCTTGAATATAAATATAATAATAAATGCCAATAACAATAATGAGAATAATGTTAATAGCTTTATTATGATGCTGAATGCTTTATCTAAGAATTTATACATTTTATGCACCTCATCAAAAAATTCAGGGGAATGAATGCACCCCTGAATTCAGTTTCTGCTTATCTTACAGGAACAAATCCCATTTTTTCAATAATCTCTAATCCTTCTTCAGATGTAACTGCATCCATAAAAGCTTTTTGTTCAGGAGTTAGTTCTCCTCTTTTAACTGCAATAAGTGGTCTAGATATTTTATATGAACCATTTACTATATTTTCTTCTGTAGGTTCAACTCCGTCAACCTTTAATGGAACTAGCTTTCCTGCATTTTGATTAACCATACCAAAGGATGCATAGCCTATAGCATCTTTATTTTCAATAACTTTTGTAACTAATGCTCCCATTGATGGTGACTGTATAGCATCTTCTCTGATTTGAGCATCACCCATAACATTTTTTTGGAACACTTCATGGGCTCCACCGCTTAAATCCCTAATAACTACTACTATCTCTCTATGTGGAAGGCTGCTTTCAACCTCGTCCCAATATTTGTATTCACCTGAGAATATTTTTCTAACTTCTTCTGTCGTTAAATCATCTTTTATCTGTAAAATAGGGTTTTCTGGATTTACAGATACTGTCAATGCGTCTATGCCTAGCTTAAATACCTTTGCATCACCTATTTTTTCTAGCTCTTCATCTTTGATTTCTCTAGCTAGCATACCAAAATCACTTGTGTCCTCTAAAACTGCTTTTACTCCTGCACCTGACCCACCTGCAGATACGTAAATAGCAATATTTTTCTCTGGGAAACTTGAATCTACCTTATCCCAAGTAGTATATCCTTCTATAAAATCAGTTGCTATAGCTGATATTACTGGTGCTAAAGTAGATGAACCATTAAATGTTATTTGAGCTTTAAATGTATTAGCTTCTTCACCTGTATTTACTGAATCTCCTTCTGCTGGAGCTGTTGGAGGTGTATTAGATGAGCAGCCTGTCAATATTATAGAGAAAACTAGCAATAAACTTAAAAGAATACTTATAGATTTTTTTGTTTTCATTAAAATTCCTCCTCATATAGCTTGTTTTTTTAGTCCCAATAGAATTCTATTATTATTGATAAGTTTTTACCAATAATTTATTTCTATAATTCGCTCCAATAGAATAGGTTTAATCTATATAAGCACTCTTTGACCCAATATATTAAGATTAGAAAATTTTATCAATACCAAATAAATACAATATATAATATAATATAAGTAAACTTTAATATTAACTTTTATAAAGGGGCGATTTTATGAGACCTATAATCGGCATTACCACATTTAATGAAACAAACTCAAGAGGTAGTAGGTTCAATTCTGTAAACTACAATTATATAAAAGCAGTACATATGGCAGGAGGTACTCCTGTGCTTATTCCTGTTACTGATTGTGACGAAAGGATTGATGACTATATTGATTTGGTAAATGGAATTTTGTTTACTGGAGGAGTAGATGTTGCACCTTTATATTATGGAGAAAATCCTATAAAAGAAGTGCATTCAATAGATGCGAAGAGAGATGAGTTTGAACTAAAGCTATTTAATAAAGCCTTCGGAACTAAGCTCCCTATTTTAGGTATTTGTAGAGGTATGCAACTAATAAATGTGGCTTTAAAGGGAACTCTATTTCAAGATATAAATAGCCAGATACCAGATTCATTAGGACATTATCCTAATAATATTCAATCAGATGTACTTTATCACTCTATTGAGATTGTAGAAAATACTATACTGGCTAATATATTTAATTCTAAGGAAATAAATATTAATTCATTTCATCATCAAGCTGTGAAAGATTTAGGAGAAGGTTTAAAAGCAAGTGCCTTTTCAAAGGATGGAATAATAGAAGCCATGGAAGGTGTCTATTCAAATGGGCAAATAATCCTAGGAGTACAATGGCATCCAGAGGGATTGGTAGTTAAACATGAGGAGTTTAGAAAATTATTTGGGTTCTTTGTGGAGAAATGCTCTTTATAAATAAAATGTTAAATGTTTACTTTAATCACCCTATGGCAGCAGGGTGATTATTTTTTTCTTTATTTTGAAACACTTATTAGTACAACAGCTAATAATAGTAAAGACAATATCCCACTAACAATAAATATCTGCAAGCCATAATCAGATATTAAGCTAATAAACTTATCTGTAAATGAAACTTCACTGTTTTCCTCAAAAACCTCTGTGTCATCCTCTAGCTCTTCAGGCTGGTTTTCGATCCTTTCTTCATTGCTCTCAGGCTTTATAGGATCTACATATTCAATATTTCCTGTAATATTTCCATCCTCCGAAACTACAGTTCCCCATTGGGCAGACAGTGTATTTATAAGATTTATGATTTCCTCTCTCTCTTCACCTTCAGATATAATTGGCCTACTTCCTATTATATCCGCTGGAACAATACTAGTATTCATTATTCCTTCTTTATTTATTTCCATATTGAAAACCATAGTTTGAGAGGTTCTACCCTTTCTAGTTGCAAATGCAAAATTACCTAAGCTATATACTATTGGCTTGTTGTTGTAAAATTCAATGCCTTGAAGCACATGAGGGTGGTGACCCATTATACAATCTGCGCCACTATCTATTAGCTTTTTTGCTATATTTACATCAATTTCTCTAGGATAATCAGCTAGCTGAACACCCCAATGGAGTGAAACTATTAAAAAATCCACTTTCTCCTTAGCTTTTTCAACTATCACTAGCATGTTTTTAGCATTGCTATCATATCCATTGACGATACCTGCTCTATTTTCTGTTGCATACCAATCTACAGAGGGTGTAACTCTTGAAAAGCCTATGAAGCCTATTTTAATATTATTTATTTCCCATATGGCTGGCTCCATTAATGCCTTTATATTTCTTCCACCGCCAGTATATTTAATCTTATGCTCCTCTAGATGGTCTAATGTCTGAACAAAGCATTCTCTTCCATAGTCAAGAGAATGATTATTTCCAAGAGATACACCATCAATTCCTGCATTTACTAGGCCTTTTAATGTTTCAGGCTTTGCTCTATATGTATATTCCTTATCTTGTGGCTCACCAATAGTGCCTACTGTACATTCTAAATTTATTAATGATAAATCAGAGCCTAAAAATATGTCCTTTACACTTTCCCATGGGTAATCCACCCCATGAATATCCATCTGCCTTCCCACAGAATCTGCCAACAACACGTCTCCTGCCAGTGAAATGGTCACACTTGTTCTTTCCTCTTGTCCCTCTGAGTGTGCGAAGGTAGAAATAAGCAATATTAAAATTAAAAATATAATAATTCCGTTTTTTCTTTTTAAAATCATTTATTCGTAATCTCCTCTGGTTTTTTTATGTTATCATAATATAAGGGACGACACTCTGTCGCCCCAATATAAACCTTACTCATTAGGATTTTTGTTTTTCTCTAAAATAGCATTCTCCACAAAGTGATTCGTATTCAATATTATTTTCTCTATCTATGGCTACTTGCTCACCTTCAAACACGAATTTCCCATTAACCTTTCTACCATTAAATATTGCTTTTCTACCACAAGAGCAAATAGTCTTTAGCTCTTCTATACTATGAGCTATTAGTAGCAGCCTTTCGCTACCTTCAAAGCCTCTCATTTGAAAATCTGTTCTAAGTCCATAGCAAATAACGGGTATATTCATTCTAACTGCTATCTCAAAAAATTCGTCAATCTGATGCTTTGCACAAAACTGTGCTTCATCCACTAGAATACAATCAATCTTCCACTTCTCTCTGTTCCATTTCTGAACTTCATCATAGACATTTTTATCTTTTTCTAATAAGAGATCGACTTCTCTAGTTATTCCTAGTCTAGATACTGTCTTGTTGCCACCCTTTGTATCTATGAAAGGCTTGATTATGATAACCTTCATGCCTCTTTCTTCATAGTTATATGCTACCTGCATAAGGTTAGTTGATTTACCACAGTTCATAGCTCCATACCTAAAATATAGCTTGGCCAACCTAAGCACCCCCAAAGTATAAATGAGTTAGATAAAAACAAAGGTTAGAAGCCAATGGCAACTAACCCGTCAGACAAACTTAAGTAGTTTTTATTCAATACCATATTTTTTCTTAAATTTATCAACACGGCCGCCTTTATCAACAAATTTTTGACGTCCTGTGAAGAATGGATGGCATTCTGAACAAATCTCAACTCTTAATGTTTCTTTTACTGAACCTGTTTCAAATGTATTTCCACATGCACAGTTTACAGTAGATTTTTTGTAATTTGGATGTATTCCTTCTTTCATTGATTTCACCTCTTTTCAAACTCTGGTTAACTGTATATTTAAAATTAATCAGTTTTCAACTAGTACATTATAGCATATAAATTTTACTATTTCAATAACATAATATTTAACGATAGTAGAACAATAGTTTAACGATAGTAGAACAATAGTTTAACGATTGTAGAACAATAGTTTAACGAT
>NZ_FNQE01000038.1:0-1955 GCF_900107485.1 Proteiniborus ethanoligenes | reverse complement strand
AACTACTGTTTAACTACTGTTTAACTACTGTTTAACTACTGTTCAACTACTGTTCAACCGCTGTTCTACTCCCAAATCTTGTTTCTTATGCTTCCTATAAATTCGCTGTTATTTTTTGTCTGTACCAATTGATTTATTAAGGTTTCTGTAACCTCTGATATTGGAGCATTGCTTAGGGCTTTTCTGATTCCCCATATGGTTTCTAGTTCTTTTTGATTCATAAGTAAATCTTCTCTTCTAGTGCCAGACCTATTTATGTCTATGGCTGGGAATATTCTCTTTTCTGAAAGCTTTCTATCTAAATGGATTTCCATATTTCCTGTACCTTTGAATTCCTCGAAAATCACATCATCCATTCTGCTTCCTGTCTCTACAAGAGCAGTAGCTAATATTGTAAGGCTTCCGCCTTCTTCTATGTTTCTAGCTGCTCCAAAGAATCTTTTAGGCTTATGTAATGCACCGGGGTCTATTCCTCCAGACAACGTTCTACCTGTAGGAGGTATTACAAGGTTATATGCTCTTGCAAGTCTAGTTATACTGTCTAGAAGTATAACTACGTCCTTTCCATGCTCTACTAATCTTTTTGCCCTTTCAAGGACTATTTCTGCAACCTTTACATGGTTGCTTGGTAGCTCGTCAAAGGTAGAATAAACCACATCGCCCTTAACAGATCTTTTCATATCAGTAACTTCTTCTGGTCTTTCATCGATTAATAAAATTATTATTTCAATTTCAGGATGATTTTGTGCGATTCCGTTGGCAATTTTTTTAAGGAAAGTAGTTTTACCTGCCTTTGGTGGTGCTACGATCATACCTCTTTGTCCTTTTCCTATAGGTGCTATAAGGTCTAATAATCTTGTTGATAGCTCAGTATGATTTGTCTCAAGGGTGATTCTCTTGTTTGGAAATATAGGAGTCAATGTATCAAAATCTGGTCTTTTAGTTGCAGTTTCTGGATTTTCTCCATTCACTTTTTTTACATATAATAATGCTCTGTATCTTTCACCTGATTTTGGTGGCCTTGTTATACCATATATTTTGTCTCCTGTACCCAAATTAAATCTTCTTATTTGAGAAGGAGATACATAAATGTCATCTTCACCTGACAAATAGTTTTGAGAACGTAAAAATCCATAACCATCTTGATGAAGCTCCAAAATACCCTCTGCTTCTGTTGGCTCCTTACCTTGTTCAAGTGCTCCATTAGGCTTTTCATGGGGTCTTTTAGCAATAGTTTCAGGTAAAGTAAAGCCGCTTTTTTCATCCTCTAAGGGTTTAATTGCCTGAGGCTCTTCTTTAGTAGAGTTTTCTAATATTAAATCTATTAACTCATCTTTTTTATATTTTGTTATGCTTTTAATGTTTAGTTCCTTAGCTAACTGACGCAGTTCGTCTAGCTTTTTACTTTGTAATTCATCAGAATTCAAAATTACACCTCCAAAAAATATTAAATATATATTGTAATCTTTCCATAATAAAATAAACTCTATGGGAACAATAAGAATTAATTAATGAAAAGAAATCCCTAGTCATGCTCAAAATGAAATAGCTTATTTGATAGCGAAAGTAATAAAAAACTGAAGTTTTAAAGAAATGAAAGATATTAACTATACTAATATTATCATCCTATTTAGCCCCCTAACCGTTTTGGACAATCACACACGATTATAGTAAAATATAATCAACAGGAGGTTGCCAGAATGAGAAGCAAAAATACAAGATATCCAGAAGAATTTAAACGTCAAATTGTTAAAGAAGTAGAGGAAGTTGGTAATGCAACTTTAGTAGCAAGAAAGCATGATATTGTCCCAGGCACGGTTACAAGATGGGTTAGAGAATCAAAGGAAGCTAACAAAACGAATAATCCTCTTAATATAGATTATAGCACTAATTCCTCCTTAGATAAGGAGAATGAGCAACTAAAGAAGCTATTAGGCGAAAAGGATCTTGAAATA